>NZ_JBDJAW010000030.1 GCF_039649665.1 Microbispora sp. ZYX-F-249
CGGCCCGAACACCTCGCCCAGCCCCACCCCGCCGGTCAGCCCGAGCCCGACCCCGCCGGTCAGCCCGTCGCCCGGCACCTCCCCCGGCACCTCGCCCGAGCCGGGCGGATGCAGCGCGACGATCCGTACGGTCAACTCCTGGCCCGGCGGCTTCCAGTCCGAGGTCACCGTCAAGGCAGGCGCGGCGCTCAACGGCTGGACGGTGAACTGGACCTGGCCCGGCGGACAGAGCATCAGCAGCCTGTGGAACGGCACGCAGAGCGGGTCCGGCTCCAGCGTGACCGTCCGCAACGCCCCCTACAACGGCTCCGTCGCGTCCGGGGCGACCACCACCTTCGGCTTCACCGCCAACGGCAGCGCGGCCACCCCGACCCTCACCTGCACCAGGGCCTGACCTCTGTGGCCTGATCCCTGGGCCCTGATCTCTGGGACCTGATCCCTGGCGACCACACCGGATCCGGTTCGGACGACATGTCCGGCCGGATCCGGTTCGCGTTTCCGGACCTGGACGCCGGGTGGAGGGGCGACGCCGGCGGCGAGATGATGGCCGTGTGATGGACGGCGCGCTGCTGCTGCTGGACGTCGACGGGGTGCTCAACCCCGTACGGCGCTCCTCGCCGCGTTTCCGCCGGTTCGAGTGCGTGGTGGAGGGCGAGGGGTTCCGGCTGCTGCTCGATCCCCGCCACGGCGCCAAGCTGATCGCGCTGCGCCGGGAGACCGGCGTGGCGCTGACCTGGGCGACGACCTGGGGCGAGCGCGCCAACCAGGAGATCGGACCCAAGATCGGCCTGCCCCCGCTGCCCGTCGTCCCGATCGACGGCGACCCTCCCCGCCCGCACGGGGTGAACCTCAAGACCTGGCACGTCGCGGAGTACGTCCGCGGCCGGCCGTTCGTGTGGCTCGACGACGACCTCGGGCCGGCCGATCTGGAGTACCTGCACGGCCATCCGGGCGTCGGCGACTTCCTGGTCGTCGCCGTCGACCCCCGGGACGGTCTGGGCGACGCCCACCTGGACGCGGCCCGCCGGTGGCTGACCACCCCGCGGCGGCAGATCTCCTGGTGACAGTGCTGGGGTCACAGGTGAACGGGGGGTTGATTCTCAGGGAATTCCCCGGAAGCACCGGTAGATTCGCGGGCCATGACATGGCAGCGGAGGATCAACGGCGCACTCGTCAAGTTCACAGGGGTCCAGCTCACCCGTGTCCGGCCCGCCGCGCCGTCGTCGAAGCCCCCCGCGCCGGCTCCGGCGCCCGAGGAACTGGTGCGCCCACCGGCCGATCCGCGCGCCGACCGCCTCCTGGTCGCTCCGGTGTTCGTCATGTCCCCGGTGCGGTCGGGTTCCACCCTGCTGCGGTCGATCCTCAACGCCCATCCCGATCTGCACGCCCCGCATGAACTGCACGTCCGGCGGCTGACCGTCGGATTCGGCACGCCGCTGGCCCGCAAGGCGATGGAGGCGCTCGGCCACAACCAGGCCGACCTGGAGCACATGCTCTGGGACCGGGTGCTCCACCGCGAGCTCGTACGCAGCGGCAAGCGGACCATCGTGGACAAGACCCCCGCCAACGCCTTCGCGTACGCCAGGATCGCCGCCTGCTGGCCGGACGCCCGGTTCGTCTTCCTGCTGCGGCACCCCGCGTCCATCGCCGCGTCCTGGTACGAGGCGGACCCCGTCAAGCGCACCCGGGAGGAGGCCGCCGCCGACGCGCTGCGCTACATGAAGGCCGTGCAGCGGGCCAAGCAGGCCCTCACCGGCCTGACCGTCCGCTACGAGGACCTGACCACCGAGCCGGAGAAGACGACCCGCGCCATCTGCGAGTTCCTCGGTGTCGAGTGGGAGCCCGGCATGCTGGCGTACGGCGAGCAGAAGGTCGTGCAGAAGGGCCTCGGCGACTGGAGCGACAAGATCCGGTCGGGCACGGTCCAGCCGGGACGCGACCTGCCGGGGCCGGACGAGATACCCGATCCACTCAAACCGATCTGCCGCAGCTGGGGCTACCTGCCCCGTGAGGAGGGCGGCCGCGGATGAGGATCCGATACATGCTCCTGCACGCCTACGGCATGGGCGGCACGATCCGCACCGTGGTCAACCAGGCGAACGCGATGGCCGCGCTCGGCCACGACGTGGAGATCGTCAGTGTGGTGCGCCGCCGTGAGGAGCCGCAGTTCCGGCTGCATCCCGCCGTCGCCCTCACCACGCTCGTGGACCAGCGGGCCGGCGTGCGGGCCGACTCCCTCGGCCGCCGCGTGTGGCGGCGGCTGCGCGGCAAGATCGTGCCGTACGGCGAGTTCGCCGCGGGCTACTTCACCGAACGGGTGGAGAAGGCGGTCATCGACTACGTCTCCTCCCTGCGCGACGGCGTGCTCGTGACCACCCGCCCGGCGCTGAACCTGATCTCCGCGCGCCGCGCCTCCAAGGACGTCGTGCGGGTGGCGCAGGAGCACATGAACCTCGGCACCTATCCCGCGACGCTGCGCGCGGAGATCGTCCGGCACTACGGAGCGTTCGACGCGGTCACGGTGCTGACGGCCAGCGACCAGCGCGAGTACGAGCAGGCGCTGCCCGGCGCGAGGATCGTGCGGATCCCGAACGCGGTCCACTCGGTGAACCAGACGCCGTCCCGGCAGGAGCATCCCGTGGTGGTCGCCGCGGGACGCCTGGTCAAGCAGAAGGGCTTCGACCTGCTGCTCCCGGCGTTCGCCCAGGTGGTCAAGGAACATCCGGAGTGGCGCCTGCGCGTCTTCGGCACCGGCCCGAAGAAGGCCGCCCTGCGCGCGCTGATCGGCGAGCACGGCCTGTCCGGGCACGTGACGCTCATGGGCCGGACCGACCGCCTCGACGACGAGCTCGCCCGGGCCTCGATCTACGCGCTGAGCAGCCGGTTCGAGGGCCTGCCGATGGTCATGATCGAGGCGATGACCCACGCGCTGCCGATCGTGGCGTTCGACTGCCCGACCGGCCCCGGCGACGTGCTCACCGACGGGACCGACGGCGTCCTGGTGCCCTGCGGGGACGTGGACGCCCTGGCCGCGGCCCTCAACCGGCTCATCGCCGACCGCGACCTGCGGCTGCGCATGGGCGCCGCCGCCGCGGCGACCGCCATGGAGTACGCGCCGGAGAACGTGATGCCCCTGTGGGAGAACCTCTTCTCCGAGCTCCTGGGCGCCAGGACGGCCGGCGGCGCGCACGCGCGGCGCTGACCCGGCCACCCGCGTACGCGGCCCCGGCCGGTCTCCCGCCCCGTGCGGGGGCGGGAAAGGCCCCTGGCCGGCGGTGACGCCGGTCAGGGGCCCTCCGTGCGATCGGCCCGCGTCAGCCGTCGTTGTCCGACGACGGGATGTAGGCGCCCGGCACCCGGTCCGGCGCGTAGATCTCGCCGTCACCCGGGTAGGGCTTCTTGTAGTCGTGCGCCTCGTACCACGAGAAGCGGTTCATCTGCTCCGGGTTCCCGGAGTCGGCCCTGGCGTTGGGCCCGTTGAACGCCTGGTGCGCCTTCCAGGCGCCCCACTTCTTCGCGATCTCCTGCTTGTCCGCGGGCACCTTCGCCGACGGCGCCGCCGCGGCGGCCGGGTTCTGCGGCGCCGGGGTGTCCGCACCGCAGGACGGCAGGGTGGAGCCCGACAGCCCCAGCGTCAGCGACGTGCGGTTCGGCAGGGCGGTGAACGGGGTGTAGTCGGGCTTGTCGGTGAATGCCGCCGTCATCGGGGTGGCGGCGCTGTCCTTCTGGTTCATCGGCTGGATCCCGAGGATCTGCTCGATGGTGCGGATCATGGTGATTTGCGTGTAGTAGCGGCTGTCCACGGTGCCGTGCTTGGCCCAGGGGCTGATGATCTGGATCGGGGCACGGTGGCCGTCGACGTGGTCGGTGCCGGCCTGGGAGTCGTCCTCGACGACGAAGATCGCCGAGTCCTTCCAGTACTCGCTGTGCGAGATCTTGTCCGCGATCCTGCCGACGGCCAGGTCGTTGTCGGCGACCTGGGCGGCCCCGTTCACCGGACCGCCGGTGTGGTCGCTGGACAGCCAGAACATGTTGAGGTTGGCCGGCCCGTTGGCCTCGAAGTCACGCTTCCAGATCTCGTACCGGTAGATGTCCGGGACGCTGGTGTCGAACTTCGGGAAGCCGTGCACCGACACCTCGTCGAGCGACGGGATCGGCGAGGACGAGTTCAGGGTGTAGGCGGTGTTCGCCCCGGTGGCTTCCATGTTCTTGGTGTCGCAGTACAGGTTCTGCCAGGTGGCGCCGGACGGCTTGGCGAGGAACTGGTGGAACTCACCGAAGTTCCGCACGGTCTTGCCCGCCGCCTGCGCACCGGTCCACAGGAAGCCGGTCCGCTGGTGGCCGAGCGCGTCGTCCTCGGTGTCGTAGCTGCGCAGGTATTCACCGGCCGAGGACTCGGTGTACTCCGGGTTGTCGGCCTGCATCAGCCAGTTGTGGCCCTCGGCCGAGTTGGTGCCGATGTCGTAGGTGTTGTCGTACAGGCCGAACTGACGTGCCAGCGCGTGCTGGTTCGGCGTCACGTTCTCGCCGTACTGGGCCAGCGACGGGTCGCCGTTGCCCTGCGGGATGTCACCGAAGATCTGGTCGTAGGTCCGGTTCTCCTTGACGATCAGGAAGACGTGCTTGATCGTCGAGGGGTCCCCGAGACGCTTCGGGACCGCCACGGCCTTCTGCTTTTTGCCCTCGGCCTTCTTGACGTCGTTCTTGCCCCAGCCGTTCTGCGCGAAGACCTTGGCCGTGTACTTGGCGATCTCCCTGTCGTCCGGCGGCGTGAACCGCTGCAGGCTCGACGTCGTGTCGTGGGTGCCGTGCCCGGCGGCGGTGGTGGGGCGGCGGGCGTCGATGCCACGGGTGTTGGAGACCAGCACGTCGCCACCGACGGTCGTGATCTCCGCGGGGAAGTAGTCCGTCGGGAGCAGGCCGACGTAGCTCACCGGCTCCTGCGGCGTCGTGTAGCGGTAGACGGCGACCGCGTTGGCGCGGCCGAGAGTGACCAGCAGATGCCCGTCGTCGGTGAGCGTCACCGCGTCGGGCTCGTAGCCCACGGAGGCCTGCGGCCACGGCTGGGTGGCGATGGTCTGGACGACCGTGTCGGTGGACGTGTCGATGACCGACACGTCGTTGGTCGCGGTGTTGGTGACGAACAGCGCCCCGTTCTTGGCGTACAGGGCGGTCGGGTGCAGGCCCACGTCGATGCTCGCGGGCGCGCCGGACGGGTTCGCCAGGTCGATGACGCTGACCGTGCCGGTGGTGGTGGCGCCGGTGTCCGGGTCGGCCGGCACCTGGGTGCCGTAGGAGTTGATCGTCGTCTCGCCGGGCCTGGCCGGGCGGCCGCCCTCGTTGCTGACGTAGAGCTTGGTCCCGACCATGATCATGTCCCGAGGGGCGTTGCCCACGGCCCAGCTCTGCCGAACGGCTCCGGTCGCGGCGTCGATGGCGACCACCCGGTTCTGGCCGTTGACGGCCGAGTACACAGTCTTGCCGTCCGGCGAGAACACCGCCTCGCCCACCAGTGCGCGCTTCGAGCCCTGCGCGGCGATGGTGATGTTCACCGGGTCGGCCAGGCTGCCGTCCGGGTTCACGGTGAACCTGGTGTAGCCGTCGGCCCGCCCCAGCCACAGCTGCGAACCGTCCGGCGAGTACGTGGGGCCTTCCTGGCCCACGTCGTTGCCGCTGATGCGCAGGTTCGCCGCCGCGTTGTTGCCGATGAGCTGCTGCACCTTCCAGTTCTCGAGGTCGACGACGGCGAGCGCCAGCCCGCCGTCCGTGATCGAGGCCGCGAGGTGGGTGCCGTCCGGGCTGACCGAGGACGACATGATCTTGCCGTTGGCGATGACGAGGCGCTCGCCGATGGGGTCGATGTACTGGTCACTCGACACGACCAGGCCCTTGGGGGTGGTCTGGCCGACCTGCTGGGTGCCGAATCCGTCGGTGGACGCGTAGGCGATGCCGCCGCCGGTGACGACGAGAGCGGCGGTGGCGGCCGCGAGGAGGCGGGTCCGCCTTCCGGTGCGTCCGGTGAGGAGCCCGCGGGGGACCTTCGCGACGCGCTGACGCATGACGTGCATGGATCATTCCTTCGGGGTGCTTGCGAGCAGGTCGACGTTCCCGTCGAACTGCCAGAGGGGGTTGGGTGCGTCCCCGGCCGGGGTGCGCACCTGGAAGTAGCCGTTCACCTCCTTGGGTCCGTCTCCGTCGGCGACGTACCGCCCGTCCGCGGTGACGTCGAGCTGGTAGACGGCGGAGCCGACGGCGCCCGCGCCCGGGAGGTGCCAGGTCACGACGCACCGCCAGTCGTTGCCCGGTCCCCGGTCGAGGACCCGGGAACCACCCTTGTCGCAGGACGCGGACGCCCCCATCTGCGCCTCGGTGACGTCGGGACGATGGAGCTCCCGCGTCTGCAGCCGATAGAGATGGGCGTACGCCGTGGCGAGCGAGTCCTGCAGCTTCCCCTTCTCGATCCCCGAGCCCGTGGCCGGGGTCGTGACGGCGATCACGCCCACGGTGAGGACGACCAGCGCGGCCAGCGGCAGGACCGCCGCCACGACGACCCGCCGGCCCGACCCGTCGTACGCGAGGTCGGTGAAGTCGCGGCGCAGGAACAGCCGGTAGGCCAGCCCGGTGGCGGTGACCGCCCAGACCAGGCTCACCGCGAGACCGGCCAGGAGGGGGCCCGTCTGCGCCGGGCCGGTGAACAGCCCGCGCCAGGCGATGAAGGCGCCGTTCGGCAGGGCCGTACGCACCGCCACCGGCAGCGGGAGCAGCTGTGCGAGCTGCAGCACCAGGGCGAGCAGCGCGGGCATCAGCAGCCCCATCGGCGAGCGGCCCAGGGCCACCGAGCCGAGGAGCCCGACGGCGGCGAACGCCACCGTCGGCGCCAGCACGCACACCCAGGCGAGCAGAACCGTGGCTGCGGCGTCCCCCGGGGGGAGGAGATGGCCGTCCAGGCCGGCGAGCGGCCGGTTGCCGACCGCGACCAGGCCGCCGATGACGCCCGACGCGGCCAGCCCCGCCACCAGCAGCAGGAGCACGGTCAGGCTGGCGAGGCCCTTCGCCACGAAGATCCGTCTCGGTGAGCGGACCGCCACGAGGAGGTGGCGCCAGGTGCCCAGCCGGTCCTCGGCCGCGAAGACGTCACCGGCGACCAGCGCCGTCAGCAGCGGAAGCGCCCAGGTGCACGAGAAGTCGAGCACGACCAGCGCCCCCGCCCAGCCCGTCACGTTCATCCAGCGGCCGAAGACCGTGTCGGCGGGGAGCGAGCTCTGCAGGCTCACGGCGGCCACGAAGGCCGCCGGAGCGACCCAGCAGGCGAGCAGCAGCAGGCGGATGCGCCACTGGGAGAGCAGCTTGGCCAGCTCGAACCGGTAGCCGGGCAGCACGGGCGCCGGCCGTGCGCCGGCCGGGGGCCGGGTGACGGTCGCGGTCATCGCAGGTCCTCCCCGTCGGTCTGCGTAGGCACGGTCCCGGTCAGGCTGAGGAACGCGGCCTCGATCGGCGTCACCACGGGCGCCAGCTCCCGGAGCGCCACGCCGGCCCGCACCAGCCGTACGACCAGCTCGTCGACGGCCGGCACGGGCCCGTGCACCACGAGTACGCCGGCGTCGAGTCGCCGGGCGGGGTCGCGGCCGGGCGCGACGCGGAGCCCGGGGGTCTCCGACGCCAGCCGGCGGGCGGCCGCGGGGTCGGAGGTGAGCAGCCGGTAGTCGAGCTCGCCGCTCTCGGCGGCGAGCTTGCTCACCGGGCCCGAGAAGACGACCCGTCCGGTGGCGAGGATGGTCACCTCGGAGCACAGCGCGGCGAGGTCGTCCATGCGATGGCTGGACAGGACCACCGCGGTCCCGTCCGCGGCGAGGCCGGTGATGACGCGGTGCACGTGGTGCTTGCCCGCGGGGTCCAGGCCGTTGGCCGGCTCGTCGAGGACGAGCAGCCGTGGCTTGGTGAGCAGCGCCGCGGCCAGCCCGAGCCGCTGGCGCATCCCCAGTGAGAAGCCCCGGACACGGTCGTCGGCGACGTCGGTGAGCCCGACCTGCTCCAGCGCGTCGCCGACGCCGGTGGCGCCACCGGCGTCGTGCCGTCCCAGCGACGCCAGGGCCGAGAGGTTCTGGCGCGCGGTGAGCGAGGGATAGAGCCCGGGTCCGTCCACGAAGCCCGCGACGCCGTCGGGGACGGCGAGCGTCCGCCCGACCGGCGTATTCAGGATCTCGAGGCGACCGCCGTCCGCGACCGCCAAGCCCAGCAGCAGACCGAGGAGCGTCGTCTTGCCCGCGCCGTTCGGGCCGACCAGGCCGTGGACCTGCCCGTACGCCACGTCGAGGTCGACGCCGTCGAGTGCGACCACATCACCGAAGGACTTCGTGATCCCGCGAGCCCGGACTGCCGGGCTCCTGTGTTCGTCGCTTTGTTGCATCCGTGTCCTTCCTCGGCAGCCGTCACCCGGTCGCAGGTTCGGCGATCGGTACGGCAGCGAGAAAGTTAGCTCCGCTAAGGATGCGGGACGGTGTGCATCGCGACAATGAAGGGTTTATGCCGCGTGAACAGATATCGCGATCAGCGGGAGACCTGGTCCGGCGTGGTTAAGGATGGTGCCGGGCCACGTTCACCTGGTGATGGTTTTCTGCCCGTAATATCCCCGTCTTGCCAACGGATAGTCACTTGGGGGTTCTATATGGGTTCCTCCCGCAAGCGTCTGCTGCGGCTGCTTGCTCCTACGACGGCTGTGGCTACGGCAGCGGTCGTCGGCGCGGTCCTCGATTCCGTTCCGTCCGCGAACGCCGCCACCTCCGACCACGGCGGCGGCCGGGCACGCAGCGTGATCTTCATCAATGGTGACGGCATGTCCGCGGCCCATCGTGAAGCCGCGAGGCTCTACCTGACCGGCCTCGGCGGACAGCTCACCATGGACAGGCTTCCGGTCTCCGGGCAGCTGACCACCAGTCCGCACGACCCCGCGAGCGCTGTCACCGACTCCGCCGCGGCGGCCACCGCCTGGGCGACGGGGACCAAGACCTACAACGGCGCCATCAGCGTGGACGTCAAGGGCAAGCCGCTGCCGATCCTGGGCCTGCAGGCCAAGGCGGCGGGCAAGTCCACCGGCCTCGTCACCACGGCTCAGGTGACCGACGCCAGTCCTGCCGCGTGGTTCTCCCGGACCGCCGACCGGGCGGCCCAGGACGAGATCGCGCGGCAGTACCTGGCGGTCAGCAAGCCGGATGTCATCCTCGGCGGCGGCGAGGACTGGTGGCTCCCGGCGGGCACCCCCGGCGCGTGGCCCGACAAGCCCGCCGAGGATCCCGGCGAGGCCAGCAAGGGAACCAAGGGCAACCTGATCGACCAGGCCAAGCGGGCCGGCTACCAGTACGTCTCCACCGCGAAGGAGCTCGCCCGGGCGAAGCGGGGAAAGCTGCTGGGCCTGTTCGGCAACGAGGAGATGTTCCAGCAGCGGCCCGAAGGCCAGGGCGACGTCTACGCTCCGGCCGTGGACCTGGCCACCATGACCAGGAAGGCGCTCGACACCCTCAGCACCAACAAGAAGGGCTTCTTCCTCTTCGTCGAGGAGGAGGGCATCGACGAGTTCGCGCACGAGAACAACGGCACCCGCGTGCTCCAGGCCATGGCATCCCTGGAGAAGGCCGTCAAGGTCGCCAGGGCGTACGTGGCCGCGCACCCCGACACGCTTCTCGTCGTCACGGGCGACCACGACTGCGGCGGCCTCACCGTGGAGGACACCTCCGGCAGCGACGAGAGCGGCAGCGACCCGTCGACCGAGGACGGTCCGTTCCCGATCCACGGCAGCGATCTCACGTTCGTCATGGACTGGACCACCACCGGGCACACCGGCGCGGATGTGCCGGTCACGGCCCAGGGGCCCCTGTCCACCCTGTTCACCGGCAAGCACCCCAACACCTACGTGCACAAGGTGCTCTCCCGGGCGCTGACCTCACGTCACTGAACGGCCGCTCGTCGCGCCGGCCAGCCGGTCGCCCAGGGAGCTGCGCCGATAGAGCACCTGCCGCCCGTCGCGGGCCCGGGTGACCAGGCCCGTGGCGTACAGCACGCGCAGGTGCTGGGACACGGCGCTCGGGGTGACCCTGAGGCGGCGGGCGATCTCGACGGTGGGCAGCGGCTCGCCGAGGAGGCCGAGCAGCCTCGCCCTCGGCGCGCCGAGAAGCGACACGAGAGCGGTCTCGTCCGCCACGGGCGCCGGGTTCCAGAGCGTCGCCACGCCGCGGCTGGGATAGACCAGCGTGGGAGGCTCCTCCGGGAGGACCGGGGGCGCGGGCTTGTGCGCGAACACGGACGGCACGAGCAGCAGTCCCCGGCCGGCCGCCGCGACGCGGAAGCTGCCGATCATCTTGTCGACGTGCAGGACGCCGTGGTCCCAGCGCAGGTTCGGGTGCATGCCCGCGAACAGCAGGCGGGCGCCTCCCACGGCGAGCTGCCGCGCCCGGTAGGTCATGTCGGCCTCCAGCACCAGCCGCATCTGCGGCCACATCGGCCGGACTGCGATCTCCCAGTAGCGTCCCAGGAGGTCGCAGACGGCGTCCCGGAGCCGTACGACCGGCGCGTCGGCGGCGGCGGCCGCGTCGCGCAGCGGCTCGGGCAGCGGATCCGGCGCGTGCGCGGCGAGCAGGTCGCGGCGGACCAGATCGGGAGGGGTCCGGCCGACGACCGCCAGCTCCTCCTCGAAGTGCGGGGCGAAGGTGGCGGGCCTCGGGGTCAGGAAGTCGGGGACGGTGAACCTCCTGGCGACCAGGGACATCAGCAGGCCGGTGTCGAGCCCGCCGAGCCTGCCGAGAACGGACCTGCGCCAGGGCAGGTGCATCGCGGACAGGCCCGGGTCGCGCAGCACCCGCAGGCTGAGCACCGTCTCGGTCAACGGCGAGAGGGCGAACCTCGTGTCCGCGAGGTCCTCGACCCCGAGCACAAAGCTGATCATTAAGCTCGAGGCTACATCCATTGGCGGCGAAAGACCCGTGGCGTGAACTTCTGTCCGTGATCCACGCATTCCTCGAACGACCCACGGCGATCGACGCCGGCGCGACCGCCGCGACCGCGGGTGACACGACCCGCCCTCCGGCACGTCGGCCCGCTCTCGGCTCCGGGCAACTCCGGCGCCCGGCGGCGTGGCCGATCCCGGCCGGGCAGGTGGGCGCGCGGGAGCCGGGGCCCGATCCCGCGCGGCGCGGGCCGGGGGCCGGCGCATGAGCCGCCCGGTGCTCGCGATCCTGACCGTGACCTGCGCGGTGGCCGTGGGCAACGTCTATTTCCCGCAGGCCATCGTGCCGCTGGTCGCGGCCGGGCTGCGTCTGGCCCCCGACGCGGGCGCCCTGGTGGTGACCGCCACCCAGGCCGGCTACACCGCCGGGATCGTCCTGCTCGTCCCGCTCGGTGACCGTCTGCCGCACCGTCCGTTCCTCGTCGCCCTGCTCGCCCTGACCGGCCTGGGCCTGCTCGCCGCGGGCAGCGCGCCGGCCCTGCCGTCCCTCGTCGCCGCCAGTGCCCTGGTCGGCCTGACCACCGTGGCCGCGCCGGTCGTCGGCCCGCTGGCGGCCGGTCTGGCCGCCCCCGGCCGCCGGGGAGCGGTGATCGGCACGCTGCTGAGCGGGTCGACCGGCGGCATGCTGCTGGCCCGGACCTTCAGCGGAACCCTCGGCGAATGGCTGGGCTGGCGGGCTCCGTACCTGGTGGCCGCGGCCCTGGCGCTGCTCCTGGCGGCGGCCCTGGCCGTCACGGTGCCGGTGACGGCGCCTGTGGAGGAGCCGGTGAAGGGGCCGGTGAGGGGGCCGGTGAAGGGGCCGGTCACGACCGCGTCCGCCCGCCGGCCGTACCTCGCGCTCCTGGCCGGACCGCTGCGCCTGCTCCGCACCGAGCCGGATCTGCGCCGTTCCTGCGCCTACCAGGCGGCCGTCTTCGCCGGGTTCTCGGCCGTATGGACCTGCCTGGCGCTCCTCCTCACCGGCCCGGCGTACGGGCTGGGCGCTCAGGCCGTCGGGATGCTCGCCCTGGTCGGCGCGGCGACCATGCTGTGCACTCCCCTCGCCGGCCGGCTGGTGGACCGCCATGGACCCGATCCGGTGAACCTGGTCTGCATGCTCGGGGTCCTGCTGTCGGCCGCGATGCTCGCCGCCGGGTCCCTCGGCGGCGCCGGGGGGCTGGCCGCGCTGGTTGCCGGCACACTGCTGCTCGACGTCGCGATGCAGTCCGGCATGGTCGCCAACCAGGCCCGGATCTACGCCCTGCGTCCCGACGCCCGCAGCAGGCTCAACACGGCCTACATGACCTGCGCCTACCTCGGCGGCAGCGCGGGCTCCTGGCTCGGCGTGCGCGTCTGGAGCGCGGCCGGCTGGCCGGGCGTGTGCGCGCTCGCCGGTCTGCTCACCGCACTCGTCCTGACCCGTCACCTGCCGGCCGTGTACGGCCCCGGCCCCCGTCGGCGATCGGCGGGGACACGGGAGGCCCGGGGGGCGGCACGACCGGAGTTCCGCCGGTCGCGGCGATAACCGGTTGCCCGCTCCCGCGCGGCGTGGGGACACTCGGCGGCATGAGCGTTCCCTACCGGCAGATCCGTGCCGCCTACACCGAGGAGGCCGTCACCGTCTACCAGGCCTACGATCCGGCCATCGCCGGCAGAGCCGTCGCCGCGCAACGGTTCGTGCCGCCGTTCAAACGCGAGCGGATGACCTGGATCAAGCCGTCGTTCCACTGGATGATGTACCGCAGCGGCTGGGCCGCCAAGCCGGGCCAGACCCGCGTGCTCGCCGTCGAGATCACCCGCGACGGCTTCGAATGGGCGCTCGCCCGTTCCTGTCCCAGCCATCCCGGTCCCGGCGACGACCGCGCCATGTGGGCCGCCCGGCTCCGCGACAGCCCCGTCCGGATCCAGTGGGATCCCGAGCGTGACGCCCGCCTGAACCCGCTGCCGTACCGGTCGATCCAGATCGGCCTGTCGCGGGAGGCCGTCGACCGCTACGTCGACCAGTGGACCGTGTCCATCACCGACATCACGGACACGCTCGGCGCGATCCGGGCCGGCGCCACCGCGCCGCCCGTGGAACGGCCCTATCCGCTGCCGCCCGCCCTCGCCGCCGTCGTCGGCGCCGCCTGAGCGGGGCGCCGCCCGCCTGCCTGTGCCAGACTGGGCGATCGCGGTGGCCGTCGCCGTCGCCGTGGCGGCGTCCGAGGCCGACCTGTCCCCCGGCCGCTTCCTCGACGCCGTGCTGGACCACACACCGCCCGGCGGCGTACGGGACGGGATCGGCGCGGCCCGGCGGCTGCTCCCGGTCGCCGATCCCCTGCTCGCGGCCCGCGCCGTGGGCAACGGCCGGAAGACGGCGGCGCACGACACCGTGCCGTTCACTGTGTGGGCGGCCGCCGCCGGAGCGGGTGTGGAGCGACGACGATTGGGCGGTCATCCGGCGCGGCCACCGGCCCGTGGGCATGGACGACCGGTGGTCCGCCTACATGGAGGGCGACACGCTGCACCTGCACCGGAGCTGTACTGGTCACCAGATCTACGAGGCCCGCTTCGGCCGGATGCCGGGTGGCCGGTCCGTGGTCGCCGCCCGGGTCGAGGCCGGCCGCGAACGGCACCGGCGGGTCGGCGACGCGTACGACCGCCTGCTGCTGGAGCTGCTCGTCGACACGATCCTGCTGGAGCGCCCCGGCCCCCGCCGCTGGGACGAGCCGGCGTCCCTGCGGTGAGGCGGGCGGCCGTACGGCCGGCTTAATCGCGATGCCGCACGCCCGTGCGCTCGGTTATCGCGATGCCGCACGCCCGTGCGCTCGGTTATGGTCGTCGTCATGCCACACTCCCCCCGCATCGGGCGCGTGCCCGTAAGCGGCCCGGAGTTCAGGGGCGTCTTCGACATCCACCTGACGGTGGCCGCCGACGACGTCGCGCCACTCGCCGCCTGGGCGCGGGAGAACGACGCCAAGTTCACCCACATCGTGCTCGAGCGTGGGACGGTCCGCTCCCAGCCGATGCTCACCGTCCGCGGCGCGGGCACGCTCGGCGAGCAGATGACGGCCGCGGCCACCCGGGCCGCGCGGTTACGGGACGAGGGGTTTCCCGTGCTCCGGGTCAAGATCGAGGCGGCGCCCTGGAACGAGGACGTCCCCCGGACCGCCGAGGCCGCCGCGACCATGCCGGGCCGCTACTTCGAGCATCACGTCAAGGTCGCCGTGCGGGGAGATTTGACGCCCCTCACCGAACTCGCCGTGACCCACGGCGCGCACGTGTCCCGGAACGCCCGCCGGCGGCGCGACGACGGTTCACACGAGCGGTTCGTCACGCAGCGGTGCCGGGGTGTCGCTCTGTCCACGGCCGGCCGGCGCTTCGAGGCGCTGCTCGCCGACCTGGAACGGCACGGCTACGCCGTGCTCGAAGCCGAACGCGAGTTCGTCGTCCACGACGACAACCCCGGTGCCGACCACGGCTGGATCGAGGAGAGATGACGTCGAGCTGGGAGCGGTTCCCGTATGTCTCCCTCCCCGGGGGAGTCACCGTCCCGCCTCGCGGGACGCCGGACTTCCCGGAGACCTACCTGCCGGTCGTGAACCGGCCGGGGATCCGCCAGCCGCCCATCTTCGATCCGGCGCTCAAGCAGTTCGACCGGGCCTTCCGGGCCGGCGAACCGGTCTTCGACGATCCGGAGACGGGGCGCGGGTGGCGGCGTGCCCGGCGCCGGGCGATCGACCACCTGGTCCGGGTCGTCGCCGAATCCTCTTGGCAGGAGAACCTCGTGCTGCGCGGCAGTCTGCTGCTCGAGGCGTGGGTCGGCGGGGAGGCGCGTGAGCCGGGCGATCTCGACTGGGTCGTCGTCCCGCCCACCGTGGACATGGACAGCCCGCTCACCGCCGCGATGTTCAAGGGCGTCATCGCCGCTGCCGTGGCCGGGCCGGCCGACGGCGCGGTGACCTTCGACCCGGGCGACGTCGCGACGGACGAGATCTGGACCTACGACCGCGTCCCCGGGCGGCGCCTGGTGTTCGTCTGGCGGGCCGGCGACCTTCCGCCGGGGACCGTGCAGCTCGACTTCACCTTCAACGAGCGCCTGCCCGTCCCGCCGGGGCTCGCCCTGATCCCGCGCACCGGCGGGGGCGAGCCCACGCCGGTCCTGGCCGCCTCCCCGGAGCTGTCGCTGGCCTGGAAGCTGCTCTGGCTGGCCACCGACGACTACCCGCAGGGCAAGGACCTCTACGACGCCGTCCTGCTCGCCGAGCGCGTCCGGCTCCCCCGCGGCCTCCTCGACGCGGTTCTGCGCGACGCGCTCCGCGAGCGCCCGGCGAGCCGGTTCGGCCCGGAGACCGTCCGGACCCTGCAGGTGGACTGGGACGAGTTCCGCGCCGAGTATCCGCACGTCACCGGGGCCGCCGGCGACTGGCTGGAACGGCTGGCGCGGGCGCTCGGCCCCACTTTCGCGGAGGGATGACCCCGTCAGGTCAGGCGGCCGACGTGGGCCAGGGCCTGCTTGAGCAGCACGCCCTGGCCGCCGGTCATCTCCTGCTGGACGATCGGGGAGGCCGCCTCCTCCGGCGTGAACCACTCCAGGTCCAGGGCGTCCTGCCTGGGCCGGCAGTCACCGCGTACGGGGACGATGTAGGCCAGGGAGACCGCGTGCTGCCGAGGGTCGTGGAACGGCGTGACCCCCGGAGTGGGAAAGTACTCCGCCACGGTGAACGGCGTCGGCGAGACCGGCACGCTCGGCAGCGCCACCGGCCCGAGGTCCTTCTCCAGGTGGCGCAGGAGGGCGTCGCGGATGCGCTCGTGGTAGTACACCCGCCCGGACACCAGCGCCCGGCTCACGGTGCCGTCCGCGCCGATCCGCAGCAGCAGGCCGACGCGGGTCACGGTGCCCGTGTCGTCCACGCGCACCGGCACGGCGTCCACGTACAGGATCGGCATCCGGCCACGCACCGACTCGATCTCGTCGGGGGCGAGCCAGCCTGGCGTCGTTTCGGTCATTTCGGTCACGGGTCGATCGTACTTGCCCAGGCGAGAGGTGGTTCGCAGGTCGGCGCAACCCGCACCGCGCCCCCTGCCACCCGCTCCGCTCGACATGCCGGCGGCGACGGGAGGCCCTGTGCCACGCGGGGTCACCCGGTGGCCACGTTCACCCCTGCGTCGTGTTCTCCAGCCATGCCGGTTCCATGCGCATGATCCCTACGTTGGCCGTATCGCAGCAGTTCGGCTCCCGCGAGGGGGCCGCCGGAAGAGAGAAGGCCAATTGTGATTGGAACCGTCCGGTCGCTCGCCGACCGAATGCTGGAGCGCCTGGTCCCCTCGACCCGGGCCGAGGCGGCGCCGTGCAGCGTGGCCTGGGAGCTGTACCAGTGCCCCGGCAACCCCTATCCCACCACCGGCCTGAAGCAGGTCAAGAGGTGCGGCAGCACGGTGACCGTGCTGCAGACCCTGCCGTGTGGCACGTCGATCTGCGGTGGATACGGCCGGTACGGAGACTTCACTCCCTGGTACCCGTGCCCGTGCGTGAACACGCCGTACAACACCTGCCCCTGATCGGGCCGGATGACCTGACGGTCCGGGGCTGACCGGGTTCGGGAGCCCTCCGACGCGCAGAGGGTGCCGTGACCGGTGAAACGGTCACGGCGCCTTGACCGCTCCCGGGCACGCGGGAGGAAACAGGGGGTCGCGAACGGGGAAAAGTCGCGGCGCCCTTATCGGATTAGGGGTTTTGATGGAGTATGTCCTGGTCTGCTGCCGCCTTCTGATCGGCGCGGTCTTCGTGGCGTCGGCGGTGAGCAAGGTGCGAAGTCGCAGCGCGTACACCTCCTTCCGCAGCGCCGCCGGGGAGCTGGCGCCCAAGGTGCCGCTGATCCCGCGGGCACTCGTGCCGCCCGCGGTCATCGCCGGTGAGCTCACCGCGGCCCTCCTGCTCGCCGTCCCGACCACGGTCGGCGCGGGGTTCGTGATCGCGATGGCGTTGCTGGCCGCGTTCACGGCCGCCATCACGATGGCGGTGCGCTCCCGGCGGCGGGTGGCCTGCAACTGCTTCGGCAGCTCGTCCACGCCGGTGGGACCGGCTCAGCTCATCCGGAACGGCGTGCTGCTGGCCGCCTCGTCGACCGGGGCGGTACTCGCCTTCGGCACCACCTCGCCGGCCCTGGAGCCGATCGGTGTCTTCACGGCGACGGTCGCCGGCCTGCTGGGAGCCGGCCTGGTGCTGCTCACCGAGGACATCGCCGAACTGTTCCAGCCGTTTGCCTGATCCGTCGCCGAGAGCGGCGACATGACCGTTGAACTTGGGGGTTGTCGTGTTGAACATCGTGGCGGTGCTCGTCGTCGCCGTCGGCGTGCTGTGCGTCCTTAACACCGTCCTCACCCTGGGCATGGCCCGGCGGCTGCGGACCCAGAACGAGCTGTTGGCGAACCCCTCCAGGTTCATGCCGGGAAATCACTTCCCGCCGGTGATGCGGGTGGCGGGGGAGCGGACGAGCGCGTTCAGCACCACCACCGTGGACGGCGCGCCGGTCGATGAGACGTTCTTCGATGAGACCTCCGCGCTGGTGGCGGCGTTCTCGGTCGGCTGCGCCGCGTGTGAGGAGCGGTTCCCCGAGTTCCTCCAGTTCGCCGCGGCCTTCCCCGGAGGGCGGGAGCGGGTCCTGGCCCTGGTGATCGGCGCCGAAGGCGCCGAGGAGAAGGCCGAGCTGCTGAAGCCGGTCGCCACCGTGGTGGTGGAGGACACCCACGGCGGCCCGCTCTCCACGTCGCTGGGGACCACGGCATACCCGGCGCTGGGGATCATCGAGCCCGGCGGTGTGGTGCGCGCCTCGGGCACGCTGATCCAGGATGTGGCGATCGCCCTGGAAAAGGTCTGATCGATGCGCGGGATCGTCGAAGCGTTACGGCTGACTTGGCGCGCCAGCCCGTGGTTCACCACGGTGTTCGTCGCGCTCACCCTGCTGACCGCGCCGATGCCGGTGGTGACGGCGTGGCTGACCAAACTGGTGCTGGACGACATCATCGCCGGAGCCGAGCCCGGCGCGGTGCTCGGCAAAGCCGTCGGACTCGCCGCCGCCGGCCTGGCGACGGGCCTGATCCCGAATCTCACCCAGTACGCCTCCCGCGAGACCGAACGCCGCGTCGGACTCCTGGCCCAGGAACGCCTGTTCACGGCGACCGAGCGGTTCGTGGGGATGGCCAGGTTCGAGGACCCGGTCTTCCTCAACCGGATCCAGATGGCCATGCAGCACGGCGGCAGCACCCCCGGCGTACTGGTCTCGGCCATCCTGTCGACGGTCAGCTCCGTCGTCACCGGCCTGGGCTTCCTCGGCTCGCTGCTGGTCATCTCCCCCTGGATACCGGTGGTGATCCTGGCCTCGGCCGTCCCGGTGCTGGCCACCGAGATGTGGCTGGCCCGCAGCCGGGCGGACCTGTCGTGGCGGTTGAGCCCCATCGAACGCCGGGAGATGTTCTTCCGCGACCTGCTCACCAGCACCCAGGCCGCCAAGGAGATCCGGCTGTTCGGCATCGGCGCCTACCTGCGCGAGCGCATGACGACCCAGCGGCGCAGGTCCAACGTCGAGAACCGGCGGATGGACCTGCGCCAGATCAGCGCCCAGGCGCTGATCGGCCTGCTCGGCACCGCGGTGGCGAGCGGCACGCTGTTCTGGGCGGTGCTGGCCGCGGCCGGCGGCGACATCAGCATCGGTGACATCTCCCTGCTGGTGGCCGCGGTCGGCGGCGTGCAGAGCGCGGCCACGTCGCTGGTGCACACCGTCGCCGGTTTCCACCAGCAGTTGATGCTGTTCGACCACTACCTCCGGGTCGTCGCCGCCGGGCCCGACCTGCCCGTCGCCTCCCCGCCCGCGGCCATCACCCCGCTGGAGCACGGCATCGTCTTCAAGGACGTGTGGTTCCGCTACTCCCCCGACCACCCCTGGGTGCTGCGCGGCCTGAACCTCACCATCCCGAACGGACGGACCGTGGGGCTGATCGGACGCAACGGCGCCGGCAAGAGCACTCTGATCAAGCTGCTGTGCCGGATGTACGATCCCGAGCGCGGCGCCGTCCTGTGGAACGGCGTGGACCTGCGCGAACTGGACCCGGCCGAGCTGCGCGCCCGCATCGGCGCGGTCTTCCAGGACTACATGGAGTACGACCTGACCGCCGCGGAGAACATCGGCCTGGGCGACCTGGCGTACGTGAGCGACCGCGACCGGATCGTCGCCGCCGCCGAGCGGGCCGGGGCGCACACGTTCGTCGAGCGGCTGCCCCGCTCCTACGACACCCTGCTGTCCCGGCTGTTCTTCCAGGGGGACGACGTCGGGGGCGCCGACGACGGTGCCGGGGTGGTCCTGTCCGGAGGCCAGTGGCAGCGCCTGGCGCTGGCCCGCGCCCACCTGCGGTCCGGGCGCGACCTGATGATCCTGGACGAGCCCAGCTCCGGTCTGGACGCCGAGGCGGAGTACGAGATCCATCACAAGCTGCGGCAGTTCCGGACGGGCCGCACCAACGTGCTCATCTCGCACCGGCTCAACACCGTGCGCGACGCCGACCTACTGGTCGTGCTCGACGAGGGGGTCGTGGCCGAGCGAGGCACCCACGAGGAGCTGATGGCGTTGAGCGGCGTCTACGCGAGCCTGTTCTCCATGCAGGCCGAGGGTTACCTGGACGCCCTTCCCGAGCGGGCCACGCGGTGACCGGTCCGCTCCTCCTTGTCATCCTGCCGCTCGCGGCCGTCGCCGCCGCGATGGTCTGGGCGCGCCGGAGCCTGCTGGCGGCGGACGTCCTGGGCACCAGCATGCACCCCACCTACCGGTCCGGTGACAAGGTGCTGGTACGGCGCCTGCCCGGCGACCGGGTGCGCCCGGGGGACATCGTGGTGGCCGACATCGCGGTCGTCGCGGAGGACGGGCCGACGCTCCTACCGGGGAGGACCGTCCGGGAGGAGCACCGCGAACCACGGCTCCGCCTGGCCGACATGGGCGGCCGGTCCGCGTGGCCCCCGGGCGCCGAGGACACCGTCAGCCGGATCGTCAAGCGGGTCGCCGCCGTCCCCGGGGATCCGGTCCCCGACTCGGTGCCCCGGCGGGCGGGGGAGACCCTGGTCCCGGCGGGGTGCCTGGTCCTCCTCGGCGACAACCCCGATGAAAGCGTGGACTCCCGCCATTTCGGCTACGTGCCGGCGAACAGCATGGTCGGGAAGGTGATCCGTACCCTCTCCGGGGGGATCGGGCGCTGAACCGGAAGCCGTCCCGCCGGCCGAATCGGAACGCGACTTCATCCGCGAACAATCCTTGGGAGGCCGCGGGCGCGGACCGCGGTGTTGTGACGCCAGATCCGGGCGTTGACATCGGCGGGCGCCGAACCCTCGGGGAGATCCGCCAGGACCTCGCGACGGGCGATCCCGGCGACGGCGACCCGCCGCCGGAAGTCGGGGAAGATCTGCACTTCGCCGTCGCCCCAGCGCAACGGGCTGTCCGACGCCTCCAGATAGACGTAATCCATGCCGTGGCGCGCGTCGTCGCCCAGCATGGCGACGTCGACGGCCCACTCGCGCAGGCGCGCCGGCGGGGCACGGAAGACCAGCGCGCCGCCGATCCGTTCCACGGCGGCGCCGTGGTCGGCGGCCGGCGGCTCCCAGGCGGGCCACCGCCGCAGCTCCCGGCACTCGCGGACGCGCTCACGCGTACGGGTCAGCTCGGCGTCGAGGCCCCAGGTATGCCAGCGGACCGTGCCGGCGGAGGGCGCCCGAGCCGCGAGCCGGCGGAGCAGCTCGCGGACCCCCTGCCGCTTCAGCGTCGTCAGATGGGCCGGGACCAGCACGATCGGATCGGCCGGTTCGGCGTCGAACGGGTTCGGGTCGAGGTGCGGCCGGTCGATGACGACCGCGGTGCCCGGCAGACGCTGGAAGGACAGGCCCCACAGCAGCCTGCCCAGCAGGCGGGCGCCGTGCACGTCCGAGAGGATGTGCCACGTCTCGTGGAAGCGGTTGGTGGAGAACCGGGCCCGCGACCCCGGCCGCAGGGTGATGACGTTGTAGTCGCGGCCGTCCGCCCGGACCGGGCGACGGTGCAACTTGAGCCCGTCACCGGCGCGGGCCGCCGCGCCCGGCCTGGGTCCCTTACGCCCCCGCACGTCTCACCGTCGTCTCCTCTCCAGGCTGTGGTCCCGTTCATGAAAGCGCCGCGCGGGCGCCCGTCACAACTGGATTAGCCCGGGCCGGTGCCGGTGGTCCTCCTCGTGCGGGGGACCCAGCGGGCGGGCGAGCCGGGGGTGCGGTTCGCGCCGCTCCAGCCAGTGGGTGGTCGACAGGGTCGCCCGCTCGATCATGTCGGCCGTACCGCGGAAGTCGACGGGCAGCACCTCGACCGGGCACAGCGGCGGCAGCACGTGCAGGCGGGTCCGGCGCGTGTTCTGCCTGATCGAGGCGCTGATGCGCTGCTCGCTGAGCAGGTTGTAGCCGTGCAGGGCCATGGCGATCGCGGTCGACGGGGCCGCCGGCAGATGGCAGGAGAAGCCCGGCGCCAGCAGGTACGCCTCGTCGGCGCCCGCGTCCACGGCGTAGTCCAGCGTGGTCAGGTCCGCGACGCCGCCGTCCATGAGCATCCGGTCCCCGATCGTCACGGTGGGATACAGGGCCGGGATCGCGGTGCTGGCCAGCAGGGCCGGCAGCGCGGGCCCTCGCGACAGGATCACCGGCCGTCCCGTCCGCACATCCGCGGTGAGCACCGACAACGGCGTCCGCGTCTCCTCCAGCTGCCGGATCGGCAGGATGCGTTCGAGGAACCGCCGCAGGGAGGAGTTGTCGAACAGGTAGTTGCGGCGGCCGAGCATCGCCGCGGCCAGCGTGGCGGGGTTCAGCGGGAAGGTGTAGTTGAGCACGCCGAGCGCCTGCAGGGCTCCCCGCACGGGGTGGAAGGGCAGGTTTCCCGCGAGAGCGCGCAGCACGTCGGGCCCGCTCACCGGGTACACGTCGTGGCTGCTCACCGACAGCCACAGCCGGGCCAGCTCCTCCACGCCCTCCGCATCCGGGCGTGCGGCGTAGTAGGCGCCGTTGAGCGCCCCGATCGACGCGCCGACCACCATGTCGGCGCGGATCCCGTGCGCGGTGAGCGCGCGGAGCATGCCGACCTGCGCGGCTCCCAGGCTGCCGCCTCCCCACAGGATGAACGCCGTCGTCATCGGCCGCTTCCCCACGCTCCCCCGGCCCCGGTCCCCCTTCCTACCCGTACGCCCTTGTTTCACCCGCCGTCCGGAGAGGTGAGGGTTACGTGAGACGTGGGATTTTCGCCGGGCGCTTGTTTATCCTGCCGGGGGCGACAGTTGAAAGGCAGGAATCCCCCCGATGGCCTATGCCGACAAGATCTCTCCCATCCTCCGCACCACGCTCGAGCTCCTGCGTGAGGCAGGGCGGCCGCTGCGACCGGAAGAGGTTCGCAAGGAAGTCGAAGGGAGAGTGACGATACCCCCGGAGCTGCGGGGGCCCAACGCGCACGGCCAGGCGCGGTGGTGGGCGCAACTGGGCTTCCGCACGGGAGAGGCCGCGTCGCTCGGCTGGATGACCAAACGGAACGGCTGGGCGATCACCGAAGCCGGTGTCCGCGCGCTCGACGACTTCGAGGGCACCGAGCTCTACCGCGAACTGGCGCGTCAGTACCGGGCGAGGAGGCTGCCGCCGCAGGGTCGTGTCTACAGTGACCCCCGCTGGAACGTCGTCCTGGAGGCCCTGGAGCGTCTGGAACCGGGCCACTGGACCACGTACGGCGACCTGGCGGCCCTGGTGGGCATGTCCGCGCAGTCGGTGGGGGGCTTCATGGCCGAGACCGCCGACACGGGCCATGCGCATCGGGTCCTGCAGTCGGGAGGGCTGATCTCCCCGCAGTTCCGCTGGCTGGACCCGGAACGGACCGATGATCCGCGTGAGGTGCTCGAGAAGGAGGGCCTGACCTTCGACCACGCCGGCCGGGCCGACCCGCGGCGGCGCGTCACCGCCGACCGGTTCCGCACGATGCTCGCCCAGGCCGGCGTCGTCCTGCCCCCGGCGGGCGGCCCCGAGCCCACGCCTGCGCCCGACCCGACTCCTGCCGCGTTCGAGCAGTTCCAGCAGAACCTCGGGTACGCCCGGCAGCTCGTGGACGGGGGCCGCAACCTGGAACAACTCGCGGTCGGCTCCTTCGACGTCACCGACCTCTACCGCGCGGCCTGGACCCAGGCCGTGGCGGCCCTCGACCACTGGGTCACGCGCGAGATCGTCGACCGGGCCGTGGGCCTCGCGCTGACCCCGGGAGAGCCCCGCCCCCACAAGTTCAACAACTTGAGCATCCCTGTGGAGTTGTTCGAGGACATCCACCACCGCAAGGAAGACCTCGGCAACGCCTTCCGCGGGCATCTCGAGCGTCATTTCGCCTTCATGACCTTCCAGAACCCGGAGAAGATCAAGGAAGGGTTCGCGCACGTCAGCACGGTGAACCTCTGGGTGAGAGTCGCCGAGGTCCTGACCGGACAGGACGCGAAGAATCCGATCACCGCGGACGGCGTCCGTACGAGGCTGCGGGAGATCGCCTGGCGCAGGAACAACATCGCCCACACCGCGGACCACGATCCGGTACGCCCCGGGCAGAAGGCCCCGATCACCGCAGACGAGGCTGCGGCGACGATCGACTGGCTCGAGACGATGGCCATCGCCATCCAGCTGGCCCTCGGCGACACCCTTCCCGCTCCGAACCCCGACGGCCCGAGCGACATGCGCGGCGCCCCTTCGGCAGCAGGGGCGGGACAGGCCGCCGGCTCCCGCGTGAAGCGCACGTGGGACGAGCCCGGCTTCCTCGAGGCCCTCGAGGAGCTCTGCCCTGCCGATGTGCGCGACACGCTGCTGGCCGTCTACCGTCACGCCGAGAGCCATCCGTCTTTTGACGAGTACTACTTCGGCGACGGCGAGTATCCGTCGGTGACCGCCTGGTTCAACCTCGGCTCCGACAAGGCCTCCGTATGGAGCATCTACACCGGCCCGGCCAAGTCCGTGATGGCCGTCAACTTCGGGTCCATGCACAACCACGGCGCATCACGACAGCGCATGGCACGGCTCGCCGAGAGGCTCGGCGTCCTCCCGGGATCGGGCCACCTCCGCGATCAGCTCGAATCCGCCGGCTACGCGAAATACCCCTCGCTCCAGCCGGCCGCCCTCGCGCGTCCGGAGTCCCGGGAGGTCATCATCGCGGCCCTGAACGAGTTCCTGACCGGCGAGCCAGCCCGCTGACCACGGCGACCGCAGGCCCTGTAACCCGGCGAGATCACCATCCCGGGTAGCGGTCGAGCCAGAACGGGTCCTCCGGAGGCGTGTATTCGCTGCCGCTCGGGCTGTCGGTCACCTCCGCGACCAGGTCGCGTGCGAGGGTGTCCATGACCCAGGTCGACTCCAGCCTGCTGAGGAGCTCGACCGGCCACACGCCGGCGCCGTGCAGTGCCCCCAGCATGGCGCCGGCGACGGCGGCGACGGAATCGGCGTCGGGCGCCGCGGCGGCGAAGGTGAGCGCCTCCATCGCCTCGGTCGCCTCGGAGCAGGACGCCGCGGCGTACAAGCCGCCGAGGAAAGCGGAGGGCGCGGTGGCATCGGGCGCGATCCGCGCCAGCCGGGCCTTCTGCCGGGGAGTTTCCCGCGCATGGGCGAGGACCGCACGAGCCTCATCGAGAAACGTCCCCACCTCCGGCGGCCGGAGCAGACCGTCATCGGGCTCCGCCGCTTCGTCCAGGGAACGCGTGGACAGGCACCGCCCGGTCAGGACCACAGCCGCCGTCGCCTCGTACGCGCGCGGGTCGCCGTACGTCAGTAGGCGTGCCACACCACCGACGGCGGGTGACAGATGCCCCTGTGCGCCGCGCGGACCGACGCCCGGATGACGCCGTCGATCGTGAAGGCCGCCAGCTGCGTACTGACTCCCGTCCGGATGGGCCCCGACGCCGGCACCGCGTCACGGCTCACGCTCTCGCCCAGCGCGAGGCCCAGCACGAGGCCACGGACCCGGTTGGCCCAGGTGGCCTGCTCCTCACTCATATGACTGGCCCCTCAGCGGACGGGCAGGCCGGTGACGGAGCGGCCGATGATGAGGCGCTGGATCTCGCTGGTGCCCTCGAAGATGGTGAAGATCTTGGCATCGCGGTGGAAGCGCTCCACCGGGTGCTCGCGGGTGTAGCCGGCCCCGCCGAGGATCTGGATGGCCTGCTCGGTCACCCAGACCGCCGTCTCGCTCGCGACCAGCTTGCTCATCGAGCCTTCGGCCTGCTCGAACCGCCGGCCGTGCCGGGCCATCCACGCGGCCCGCCACGTCATGAACCGGGCGACGTCCACGCGGGTGGCCATGTCGGCCAGCAGGAAGGCGACGGCCTGGTTCTCCCCGATCTTGCGGCCGAACTGCTCGCGCTCGCGCGCGTAGTCGCGGGCGTACTCGAAGCCCGCGCGGGCGACGCCGACCGCCATGGCGGCGACGAGGGGGCGGGTGGTCTCGAAGGTCCGCATCGCGGCCTGCTCGCCCGAGCGCGCGCCGGCGCGCACCCGCGCGAGCCGCTCGTCGAGCTTCTCCTTGCCGCCCACCAGGCAGCGCCCCGGCACCCGTACGTCCTCCAGGACGACCTCGGCGGTGTGGGAGGCGCGGATGCCGTGCTTCTTGAACTTCTGCCCCTGGGACAGACCCGGGGTGCCGGGCGGGATCACGAAGGACGCCTGGCCCCGGGTGCCCAGTGACGGGTCGACCGAGGCCACGACGACGTGGACGTTGGCGATGCCGCCGTTGGTGGCCCAGGTCTTCACGCCGTTGACGACCCACTCGTCCTTGGCCTCGTCGTAGACGGCCCGCGTCCTGATCGCGCCGACGTCGCTGCCGGCGTCCGGCTCGGAGGAGCAGAACGCCCCGAGCTTGACGTCGTCGGGAGTGCCGAACATCTGGGGCAGCCACTCCCCCATCTGCTCGGGGGTGCCGTTCGCGGCGATGGAGGCGGCGGCCAGGCCGGTGCCCACGATCGACAGGCCGATGCCCGCGTCCCCCCAGAACAACTCCTCGAACGCCACGGGCAGGCCGAGCCCCGACTCCTCGAACCACTGCTGTGCGAAGAAGTCGAGCGAGTACAGTCCGATCTTGGCGGCCTCCTGGATGACCGGCCAGGGCGTCTCCTCACGCTCGTCCCACTCCGCACCCGCCGGGCGGACGACGTCCCTGGCGAACTCGCGGACCCAGTCGCGCACCTCGCGGACGTCGTCGTTCAGCTCGGGGCAGAAGGTCATCTCAGGCTCTCCTCTCCTTAAGTGTTACCAACGGTAACACCTCGGCGGGAGCCGGTCAGCGCAACCGGGACGCGTACTGCGGGACCGTGGCCATCGGCGGGCGCTCGGCCACTCCGACGTGCCGCGTCAGCGGGCGGTGCCCGGCGGGACCGCGTTCGAACTGGACCAGCCGCGTGGACGGCTCGTGCAGCGGAACGACCTTGTGATGGCGCTCCAGCCGCGCCCAGGCGGTGTGCATGATCTGCCCGGCCATCCCGCCGAGCGCCTCCGTCGACTGGTGGGAGTGGACTCTGCGGCCCAGGTCGACCTGCGCGAGCGCGTCGAGCCCCACCAGGTCCAGCAGGTCGATGAGCAGCCCCAGCTCCACGCCGTACCCGGTGACGAACGGCACCCGTTCGAGCACCGCGCGGCGGCCGGCGTACTCACCCGCCAGAGGCTGCACGAACCCGGCGAGCAGCGGCCAGTGCAGGTTGAGCAGCGGCCGGGCGACCAGCTCGGTGACCCTGCCCCCGGCGTTCGGCTCCGCCGCGCCGAGCAGCGGCCGGTCGTAGCACGCCTTCACGTATCCGACCGCGGGGTCGGCCAGCAGCGGCCCGAGCAGGCCGGTCACGAACGAGGTCCGGAACTCGCGCAGGTCGGCGTCGACGAACACCACCAGGTCGCCGGTCGTCACCGCGAGGGACTTCCACAGCGCCTCGCCCTTGCCGTCGTAGCGCGGCTCGTGCAGCTCGGGCAGGATCTCGTCCTGCGCGAAGACCTTCGCCCCGGCGCGTAACGCCCGGGCCGCCGTGTCGTCCGACGACCGGGAGTCGATCACGACCAGCTCGTCCACCAGCGGCACGGCCTCGACGAGGTCGCGGCGCACGGCGGAGACGATCTCCCCGACCGTCTCCTCCTCGTTCCTCGCGGGCAGCACCACCGAGATCGAGGCGTCCGCCTTGGCGGACAGCAGGGCGCGGGCCGGCCAGTCGGCCGCCGACGAGGTACGCCGACTCAGCCAGGCCTCCACCTCAGGCAGCACGCCCGTCCTCCCCCTGTCCACCGGCTTCACTGGCATCACCTTATGCGGCGGCCGGAGGAGGCGATCAGCACGAGCCCCCCTCCGAGCGCCAGCACCCCCGCCACGCCGTACATGAGGCCGGCGAAGCCGTACGGCGCGGCGGCCGAGGCCACGACCGGGCCGATACTGGCTCCGGTGAACAGGAAGAAGGTGAACAGGGAGACGGCCGTGCCCCGCGCGGGACCGGCCAGCAGGCCCACGGTCTCGATCACGGCGGGAGCGGCGACGCCGATCGCGAAGGCGAAGACGGCCAGCAGCACCGCCAGAGCGGCGACACCGGGGGCGGCCAGCCCGACCACCAGCGCGAGCACTGCGGCTATGACGACGGCCAGCGCCGCCCTGCGGGCCGGGGAGATCCGGGCCAGGTACGGCGTGGCGAACGGGATCGCCACGATCGCCGGCAACGCGGTGGCCCGCAGCGTCAGCAGCGCGGAGGGATCGCCGGCGATGCCCACGGGGCCCTCGAGCTGCAACGCGGTGTAGAGGGCGACGAACGCGCCGAGAATCGTCAGCGTCGCGGCGTACACCAGCACCAGGCGCGGGTTGCGCAGCAGCGCCGGGACGACGGCGTAGGGGTTCGCTCCGGCACGCCGGTCGGCGTCGGGCAGCATCACCCGGCGCAGCACCAGGGCCACGACGGCGAACGCGGCGCCGCCGAGCAGGAAGACGGGCCGCCACCCGAGCAGGTCGACGAGCGCCTTGGCGGCGAGCTGCGCGACCACAGCCGAGGCGAACAGCGCGCTGACCACGGCGGTCATCGTGACGGCCCGGCGGCGGGGTTCGACGCGCTCGGCGATGTACGCGAACGCGGTGGGGGCGAAGACGGCGGTGGTGATGCCTTCGGCCACCCGCAGGGCGAGCGCCGCCCCCGGGCCGGGGCTCAGCGCGACCAGCGCGGTCGTCACCGCCGTGGCCGCCATGCCCCAGGTCATCACGCGGCGCCTGCCGTACAGGTCGGACAGCGGGCCGAACAGCAGGAAGCCGCCCGCGTAGCCGAGACCGAAGGCGCTCACGAGCCAGGTGAGGACGGCGGTGGGTGCGCCCCAGTCGGCCGACATATGCGTCAGCAGGGGGATCACGACATAGAGGTGCCCGGTGGCGAGGAGCCCGGCCGGCACGAACGCGGCCACGGTGCGCCACGTCGGCCCGTACGTCTCGGATGATGCCGCAGAGGCGTCCGGTGCCCCCGGTGCCGCAGGTGGGGAAACGACGGAAGTCGATATGTCCATGGCGGCGACGGTAACCAACCAACCAGTTGGATGTCAACCAACTGGTTGGTGGCAGGATGAGTATGCTGAGGGTCCGTCCCTGAGCCCCCGCCCGTTCGTGAACACGGAGGAAGCCGATGTCGCCCCGCAAAAACGCCAAGGACCCCACCGCCGCCACCAAGGCCGCCCTGTTGGAGGCCGCGCGGACGGAGTTCGCGGCGTACGGCGTGGCGGGCGCCCGGGTGGACCGCATCGCCGAGCGCGCCGGGGTCAACAAGGAGCGGATCTACGGGCACTTCGGCAGCAAGGAGAAGCTGTTCGACACCGTCATCAAGGCGGCGCTCGACGAGGTCGCCGCGGCGGTGGCGATGCCGGGCAAGGACCCGGCGGATTACGTCGGCAACCTCTTCGACTTCTACTCCGCCCACCCCGACCTGGTACGCCTGCTGATGTGGGAGGCGCTGCACTACAGGGGTGAGGACGACCTGCTGCCCGGCCAGGAGCTCCGGGTGGACAAGTGCCGGTCAAAGACCGAGTCGCTCGCCGAGGGCCTCGGCCGGGAGCCGGACGACTCTGTCGCCCGAATGGTGTTCTCGCTGGTGGGCATGGCGATGTGGCCGAGCGTCATGCCACAGCTCGCCCGGATCACGGTAGGTGAGGAGGCGGCGACCCCCGAGGGACGCGAGGCGCTGCGCGAGCACCTCGTGGCGTTCGTCCGTGCCGCCGTCGGCAACTGATCCGGCCGTCGAGACCGACCAGCACCGGCGGGAACGACCGGCGCCGTCGGGAACCGACGGCGCCGGCCTCCGGCAGACGTCAGAGGCGTCGCCGCGCCGGCTCCGCACCGGCCACCCGGACATGTGGTGCCGGCTCTCGCCCGATGTGGCGAAGACCGCCGCCGGGAAGCCGGCCCATCGCGCTGAGCGCCATTGCGCCGGCGGCTCAGCCGTGGGCGGCGTGGCGCTCCAGGAACGCGTACACGTCGGCCTCGTCGACGCCGGGGAACGACCCGGGCGGCAGCGCGGCCAGCACGTGGGAGTTGGCGCGCGCCGACGGCCAGGCGTAGCCCTCCCAGCGCTGCGCGAGCTCGGCCGGGGGGCGGCGGCAGCACTCGCCGTTCGGGCAGTTCGACTTGGTGCGGTGGGTGGTCTCGCGCCCCCGGAACCACCGCGACTCCCGGTACGGCACGCCCAGCGTGATCGCGAAGTCCTTCTCCTGGGACGGGTCCACGTGGGCGACGCAGAAGTACGTGCCGGTGGGCGAGTCGGAGTACTGGTAGTACAGCGAGAACCGGTCGGGTGAGAGGAAGACCTGGCGGCCCGACCACTGCTGGCACAGCCGCTGCCCCTCGATCGCGCCCTGCTCGTCGGCGGGGAAGACGATCCCGTCGTTCTCGTACGCCTTGTAGATGATCCCGCCGGCGTCGTTGCGGACGAAGTGGCACACCAGGTCGAGGTGGCGGGTGGCCAGGTTGGTGAACCGGTGCGCCGCCATCTCGTACGACACCGCGAACACGTCGCGCAGGTCCTCCACCGACAGCGCCTTGTCCTGCTTGGCCTCCCGCAGGTACGGCACGGCCGCCGCCTCGGGGACGAGGACGGCCGCGGCGAAGTAGTTGGCCTCCACCCGCTGGCGCAGGAAGTCGGCGAAGTCGCGCGGCTTGTGGTGCTGGAGCGCGATGTGCCCGAGCGTCTGCAGCAGCACGGTACGCGGGGTGTGCATGCCCAGTTGCTGGCGCTTGACGTAGATGCGCCGGTTGCGCAGGTCGGTCACCGAACGCGCCGAACGCGGCAGGTCGGGCGCGGTGTGCACGGTGAACCCGAAGTGCGACACCAGCGCCTGGACGGTGCTCTCCGACAGCGCGCCGGTCCGGTAGCCGACGGCGGTCAGGGCCTCGGCCGCGGCCTTCTCGATCTCCTCGAAGTAGTTGCCCAGCTCGCGCTGCTTGCGCCGCAGCTCGGCGTTGGCGGCCCGCGCCTCCTCCGGCGTGGCCGTGCCCTTCGCCTCCCTGGCCTTGAGCTCCTCGAACAGGCCGAGGATGTGCTCAAGCACGTCGTTGGGCACCCGGGCGGAGACCTTCAGCCGGCTCAGCCCGAGCCCCGCGTAGAGCGGGTCGCGCTGGGCCTCCTCCAAGGCGATCTCGAGCTGGGCCCGCCGGTTCGGCGCCTGCCTGCGCAGCAGCTCCTCCACCGGCACGTTCAGCGCGGCGGCCAGCGACTTCAGCAGCGAGAGCTTGGGCTCGCGCTTGCCGTTCTCCAGCAGCGACAGCTGGCTGGGCGCGCGCCCGACGCGGTCGCCGAGCTCGGAGAGCGTGAGACCGCGCTGCTTGCGCAGGTGCTTGAGCCGCTGGCCGAAGGCCAGGAGATCGAGCTCGTGCGTCAAAGACAGCGGTTCTTCGCCCAGGACGGAGGTCATGACTCGATCTTATGCGGAAAATCGGCGCTTCTTCCAGCAGTACGTGATCCACCTCACGCGGATTGGTCTAGTCCACATCGAAAACTTCGCGTTTCTTCACCGCTAAATACCCACCAGTCTTGCTTCCAACAGAAGTTTTGACGTTCTTTCGAGAGGTGCCGCCTTGTGAGTGTCTTGATATCGACACAAACTCGGAAGCAAGCCCCAGGTGACGACAACGTACGCAACAAGGGAGTGACCGGAGATGTCGGATCGCCTCACCGCCGCCGCCCAGCGGCTGCAGCAGGACTGGGACACCAATCCGCGATGGAGCGACGTCGAGCGGACCTACACGGCCGAGGACGTCGTCCGCCTGCGCGGCTCGGTGCAGGAGGAGCACACGCTGGCCCGGCTCGGCGCGGAGCGCCTGTGGGACCTGCTGCACCACGAGGACTACGTCCACGCGCTGGGCGCGCTGACCGGCAACCAGGCGGTCCAGCAGGTGAAGGCCGGCCTCAAGGCCATCTACCTGTCGGGCTGGCAGGTGGCGGCCGACGCCAACCTCAGCGGCCACACCTACCCCGACCAGAGCCTCTACCCGGCCAACTCGGTCCCCGCCGTGGTCCGCCGGATCAACAACGCGCTGCTGCGGGCCGACCAGATCAGCTGGGCGGAGGGCGACGAGGCCGCCCCGCACTGGCTGGCACCCATCGTGGCCGACGCCGAGGCCGGATTCGGCGGCGTGCTCAACGCGTTCGAGCTGATGAAGGCCATGATCGCGGCCGGCGCCGCGGGCGTGCACTGGGAGGACCAGCTCGCCTCGGAGAAGAAGTGCGGCCACCTCGGCGGCAAGGTGCTGATCCCCACCGGCCAGCACATCAAGACCCTGAACGCGGCCCGCCTCGCGGCCGACGTGGCGGGCGTGTCCTCTCTGGTCATCGCGCGGACCGACGCCCAGGCCGCGACGCTGCTGACCAGCGACGTGGACCCCCGCGACCGCGCCTTCTGCACCGGCGATCGGACCGCCGAGGGCTTCTACCGGGTCCGCAACGGCGTCGACGCCTGCATCGCCCGTGGCCTGGCCTACGCGCCGTACGCCGACCTGCTGTGGATGGAGACCTCCACGCCCGACCTCGACGTGGCCCGCGAGTTCGCCGAGGCGATCAAGCGGGAGTACCCCGGCCAGATGCTCGCCTACAACTGCTCGCCGTCGTTCAACTGGAGGAAGCACCTCGACGACGCGACGATCTCCAAGTTCCAGCGCGAGCTGGGCCACATGGGGTACAAGTTCCAGTTCATCACCCTGGCCGGCTTCCACTCGCTGAACTACTCGATGTTCGACCTGGCCCGCGGCTACGCCGAGGAGGGCATGACGGCGTACGTCGGGCTCCAGGAGGCCGAGTTCGCCGCCGAACGGCTCGGCTACACCGCCACCCGCCACCAGCGGGAGGTCGGCACCGGATACTTCGACCTGGTCAGCACGGCCATCGCGCCGGACTCCTCCACGACGGCCCTGAAGGGCTCGACGGAGGAGGCACAGTTCGCCGGGGCTCACTGACCACAGCGGACCCAGGTCGACGGCGGCCCCGCCGCCGATCCGCAGGCCACCCCCGCGGGGGTCTGACGGATCGGCGGCGGGGCCTCGCCGTGCCCGGCGCGGGGGTCAGACGCGCAGCGCGCGGGCGTACCAGCGGCCGTCCAGCGAGTCGATGCGCAGCCGCCGGCCGAAACAGTCCGACAGGTTCGGACCGGTGAGCACCTCGTCCACGGGACCGGCGGTGACGATGCGGGTGTCCCGCATCAGCAGCGCGTGCGTGGTGGTGGCCGGCACCTCCTCCAGGTGGTGCGTGACCATCACGGTCGTGAGCCCCTGCCGGGTGCGCGCCAGGTCCTCCAGCGCCTCGATCAGGTCCTCCCGCGCCGGCAGGTCGAGGCCCGCGAACGGCTCGTCGAGCAGCAGGATCGCCGGGTCGGCCATCAGCGCCCTCGCCACCCGGATCCGGGCCCGCTCCCCCTGCGAGCACACCTGGAAGCGCCGGTCGGCGAGGTCCTTGCAGCCGAGGTCGGCCAGCAGCCGGTGGGCCCGATCCCGTTCCTCGTCGCCGTACCGGTCCCACAAGGGCGCGCTCGTCGCGGTGTGCCCGGTGAGCACGACGGTCAGCGCGGTGGCGCCCTCCTCCTCCAGCAGCGACTCGTCCACGAGCCGCTGGCTGGCCGCCACCAGTCCGATGCTCCGGCGCAGCTCCCGCAGGTCGACCCGGCCGAGCCGCCGCCCGAGCACCGTGGCCGTCCCCGAGCTCGGGTGGCGTACGGCCGCGGCGACCGAGAGCATCGTCGTCTTCCCGGCGCCGTTGGGGCCGAGGATCACCCAGTGCTGGCCGTGCTCCACCCGCCAGTCGGCCCCGGTCACCAGGGTCCGGCCGACCACGCGGACGGTCACGTCGTCGAGTTCGAGAGCTGCGTCCATCACGTCCATGGGCACCCAGCATGCTGCATGAACGCGTCTGCTCACGACCGCGTATCAGGGGATGGACGGCGCCGGAACGGACACCACACCGGGCGACTCGCTCACCGGCGGCGGGGCCGGGCTGGGCGGCGGCGACTCCCCGTCCCCCCACTGCGGCTCGGCGGTGACCCCCGTCGACGGCGCCGGGGAATGCCCCTGGCCGGGGTGCCCCGGCTGGCCGGAGTGCCCGGGCTGGCCGGACTGTCCCGACTGGGCCTGCGGGGACGGACGGGCAGGGCGGCAGTCCCTCGGCCGCCCGGTGCCGCAGTGCCCGTCCGCCGGTGGGCGCAGCGTCACCCCGGCCGACGGCGGCGAGGGCGCCGTGGTGGTCGGCTCGCCGTCCGGGGTCGCCGGCCCGGGCGGCGGCATGGTCCGGGTGGCCGTCACGGTCACCCTCGGCCGGGCGGCGTCCGCGATGGGCACCACCGGAGGCCGCGAGGTGCCGGGCACGTCCTGCGGCGGCAGGGCGCCGTCCTCGCCGGGGACGACCACGGGCAGCGCGGGCGGCGGATCCGCCGTGCTCTCCATGCGGGCCGCCCCGGTGCCCGCAGCGACCACGGTCATCGCGGCGATCGTCACGGTGGCGAGCGCGGTGAAGCCCGCGTGGGACATCTGCGCCCCCGAGCGCGCCGCGCGGCGCCGGGCCACCCTGCCCTGTGCCGCCCCCTGTGCCGCCGCCTGTGCCACTTCCTGCGGCACTCCCGGTGCCGCTCCCCGCGCCGCGCCGGCCTGGGTGCGCGCGGCGCGTACGGCCGCCCGGCCGGGGGCGGTGCCCGCCGGGTACGGCACGGGCTGCCAGATCTCGTCGAGCACCGCGGCCACCGCGCGCCGGGGGTCGGCCGCCGCGTGGACCCCGCCCGCGGCGAGCAGGAAGGCCAGCAGCCGGGCCGCGTCGGGGCGGTCGGCCGGCTCCCGCCGCAGCGCCGCCGCCACGCCGTCCCACAGCGGCTTCGGCACGGCGTCGATCCTGGGCTCCTCGACCAGGATGCGCCGCGTGAGCACGTCGAGGTCGCCGGCGCCGAACGGATGCCGCCCGGTGGCCGCGAACGCGACCAGGCAGCCCCAGGAGAAGACGTCCGAGGCGGGGATGGCGTGGTGGCCCCGCAGCCGCTCGGGCGCCACCCAGCCCGGGCTGCCCATGATCTGCCCGGCCTGCGTGTGCGCCATCGCGACGTCGAGGTCGCGGGCGATCCCGAAGTCGATGACGAACGGCCCGCGCGGCGACAGCAGCACGTTGCCGGGCTTGAGGTCGCGGTGGACCAGCCCGGCCTCGTGCGTCGCCACGAGCGCGGCGGCGGTGCCGAGGGCCACGCCGTACGCGAGGTCGGGCGTGAGCGGCCCCCCGGCGGCGACGACCTGCGAGAGCGCGGGGCCGGGGACGTACTCGGTGACGAGGTAGGGCCGGTCGCCGTCGAAGCCGTCCTCGATGACGGCGGCGGTGCAGAACGGCGTCACGCGGCGGGAAAGCGCGATCTCCTCCGCGAACCGGGCCCGCAGCGTGGGGTCGCCCAGGTGCATCGGATGCGGCGTCTTCAGGGCGGCGTACCCCCCGCCGGGATGCTCGGCCAGGTAGACCACGCCCATTCCGCCGCTGCCCAACCGGCCGAGCAGCAGGTAGCGCCCGACGACGACCGGGTCGCCCACGGTCAGCGGGCGCACACCGGGAGGCATGCCGTTCTGGAAGGCCGTTCCGCCACGTGCCATACGGAAGCTACCTCTCTCGAAGTGCCGCACAGCCACTGTGGCCGGTTGGAACGCGCCACGCGCTCAACTAGCGCCAAGCGGCATGAGAGGTAAGCCCAATGGCACCTCTAGGTAAGGTCAGCCGGAGAAACCCCAGGTCACATTGGTCCCATTAACCCCAAAATGACCCCTACGCGGCCTCGGCGCCCGCGGCGGAGCGGTGGACGTCGACGGCGTCGAGGAAGCGGGAGACGTGATCGAAGAACAGGCGGCCCTCGGGGAGGACGTCGGCGAGGAGGGGGAAGATGTGCGGCATGCGGTTCCACTCCTCGTAGGTCACCTGCACGCCGTTCTCACGGGCGCTGAGGGCGACATGGCGGGCCTCGTCGCGCAGGACCTCGGTGGAGCCGGTGACGATCATCAGCGGGGGGATGCCGGTGTAGTCGCCGTAGACGGGGGACACGAGGGGGTCGAAGCAGTCGAGGCCGTCGGTCCAGCGGCGGGCGAGCCAGTCGACACGGCCGGCGGGGAGCATGGGGTCCGCCCAGACGTTGACGCGGCGGCGGCTGGAGCTGAGGTCGGCCCAGGGGGACAGGCAGATCCCGGCGGCGGGGAGGGGCATGCCGCGGTCGCGCAGGGACAGCAGCGTGGCCAGGGTGAGGTGACCTCCGGCGGAGTCCCCGGCCAGCACGATGTCCTGTGGGGCGTATCCGAGACCGAGCAGGCACTCGTACGCCTGGAGCGCGTCCGTCAGCGACTCGGCGAGGGAGTGGACCGGCCCCTGGCGGTAGTCGAGCGAGAACACCGGGCGGCGGGCCACGGCCGACAGCCGCCAGGTGATCGGCCGGTGGGTGGCCGGGGAGCAGACGAAGTAGGCCCCGCCGTGGAAGTAGAGCACCACCTTGCCCTCGTCCAGGCCGGTCCCGCCGTGCACCCATTCCCCGGTGCACGAGCCGAATCCGTCTGGAACGATGGACACGTGCTTGGGGAGCATGCCGGGAACCCGCTCTCCGAGGCAGATGATGCGGCTGGCGACGGCCATCCCCGCGGTGTTGCGCACGAGAATGGTGGAGATCGGCTTCATGGTGCCCCGCAGAACCCCGTTGATCGCGGCGGCCTGCCAGCTGACCGGATATTCCGGACGGATGTCTACATTCAGCTCATGCTCCATGCAAGCCTCCCAAAAGGGACATTCCCCATTAGGTCATCCGTTCTACCGGTTGGCATGTTTCACTCCCCTTACAGGGGTGTTACGAGCAGGTAACGACCGGAGGTCATGAGGCACCCATGCATGGATATTCGGCGGCTCCGCTGCCCCGGAAGCTGGGTGTCAAGCCCGGCCACCGGGTGTTGCTGGTAAACGCTCCGCAAAATATCCGTATAGACGGCGACGAAGAGGACGACGGAAATCCCGCGCCGTATGACGTGATCGTGATTTTCTGCCCCGACGAGGCCACCCTGACGGCCGCGTTCCCGCGGGCGCGCGAGCGCCTGGCCCGGGACGGCGGGCTCTGGGTGAGCTGGCCCAAGAAGGCGAGCGGCGTCGCCACCGATCTGTCCGGCGACGTCGTCCGCGCCTTCGGGCTCGGCGAGGGCCTGGTGGACAACAAGGTGTGCGCCGTGGACGAGGTGTGGTCGGGGCTGCGCTTCGTCCGCCGCCTCGCCGACCGGTGATCCCCGGCCACGGCGCCGCCGTCTCCCTCTATCCGCGGCTCGCCTGGTACGGCTTCCGCAGGCACGCGACCTACTGGGGCGCCGCACTGGCCGGGGCCTTCACCAACACCGTCTTCGGGGTGCTCCGCGCGTACGTGCTGATCGCGCTCTGGCAGGCCCGGCCGGGGCTCGGCGGGTACGACGTCGCGGCGGCGGTGACCTTCACGTTCCTCACGCAGGCGTTCATCGGGCCCATGCAGCTGTTCGGCGGCGGCCTGGACCTGCCGGAGCGCATCCGCAGCGGCGACGTGGCGCTCGACCTGGTCCGCCCGGCGTCCCTGCAGGCCTGGTGCCTGTCGGAGGACCTCGGCCGGGCGGCGTACCTGTTCGTCGTCCGCGGCGCGCCGCCGGCCCTCGTCGGCGCGCTGCTGTTCGGCATCGTCGCCCCGCGCGCGCCGGCCGCGTTCCTCGCGAGCGTCGCCCTCGGCGTGGTGGTGAGCTTCGGATGGCGGTACATCATCGCGCTGGCGACGTGCTGGATCCTGGACGACCGGGGCCTCGCGACGCTGTCGATGGTGCTCACCACGTTCTTCAGCGGGCTCATGCTGCCCCTGACGATCTTTCCCGGGTGGTTCGGCGAGCTCGCCCGCGCGCTGCCGTGGTCGGCGATGGCCCAGGTGCCCGCCGACGTCTACCTCGGCACGGCCGAGCCCGCCCGCGCCCTCGGCTTCCAGGCGCTGTGGGCCGCCGTCCTGCTGACCCTGGGCGCGTTCATGACCGGCGCCGCCCGCAGGAAGGTCGTGATCCAGGGTGGCTGAGCGGTCGTGATCAGGACGTACGCGCTGCTCGCCTGGGCTTGGACGCGGGCCGCGGCGCAGTACCGGCTCTCCTTCGCGCTCACGACGGCGGGCGCCTTCGTCGTCGGCGGCCTCGACATCGCGGTGATCTGGGTGATCTTCGCCAACACCGACACGCTGGCCGGCTTCGGCCTGGCCGAGGTCATGTTCCTGTACGGCGCGTCGGAGCTGGCCTTCGCGCTCGCCGACATGCTGTTCGGCAACGTCGACCGGATCAGCCGGCACATCAGGGCGGGCACCCTCGACGTCATGCTGATCCGGCCCGCGTCTCTCTTCGTGCAGGTGGCGGCCGACCGCTTCACCCCGCACCGGATCGGCCGGGCCGCGCAGGCCGCCGTGGTGCTGGGCGTGGCCCTGGCGCGGCTGGAGATCCCCATCGGCCGCGTCTGGATGGTGCCCGTCATGGTGGCGTCGGGGATCGTGATCTTCACGGCGTTGTTCACGCTGGGCGGCGCGCTGCAGTTCCTGCTCACCGACGCCCCCGAGGTGGCCAACGCGTTCACCTACGGCGGGGCGATGCTCAACCAGTATCCGCTGAGCGTCTACGACGCCCGCATCGTCCGGGGGCTGACCTTCGTGCTGCCCCTGGCGTTCGTCAACTGGCAGCCGGGCCTGTACGTGCTCGGCCGGCCCGACCCGCTCGGACTGCCGTCCTGGACGGGCCTGCTGTCCCCCGCCGCCGCGCTCGCGCTGGCCGCCGTCGCCGCGCTCGCCTGGCGTGCGGGGATCCGCCGCTACCGATCGACGGGGAGCTGACCAGTGATCGAGGCAGACGGGGCCGGCCGGACCTTCACGGTCCGCCGCCGGGTCGTGCACGCCGTACGGGACCTGTCCTTCCGCATCGCGGCCGGGGAGTTCGCCGCCTTCCTCGGCCCGAACGGCGCGGGCAAGTCCACCACGATCAAGATGCTGACCGGGATCCTCACCCCGACGTCGGGCCGGGTCACCGTGGCCGGTCTCGACCCCTCCCGGCGGCGTACGGCTCTCGCCCGCAGGATCGGCGTCGTCTTCGGCCAGCGGACCACGCTGTGGTGGGACCTACCGCTGCGGGACAGCCTGGAACTGGTCCGGCTCCTTTACAAAGTAGATCGGAAGGTGTTCCGGGAGCGGCTGGACGAGATGTGCGAGCTGCTCGACCTGGGCGCCTTCCTGCGGACGCCGGTGCGCCAGCTCAGCCTGGGCCAGCGGATGCGGGGCGACATCACCGCCGCCCTGCTGCACGATCCCGCCGTGCTGGTGCTCGACGAGCCGACGATCGGGCTCGACGTGGTCAGCAAGGCGGAAGTGCGCGACTTCCTGCGGCGGCTGAACGCCGAGCGCGGGACGACCGTGCTGCTGACCACCCACGACCTGGGCGACGTGGAGCGGCTGTGCCGCCGCGTGCTGCTGATCGACCACGGCCGGCTCGCCTTCGACGGCACGGTGGACGACCTGCGCGCGACGGTGCCGGAACGCGCGTCGATCGAGGACGTGGTGGCCGACCTCTATCTCAGAAGCCGAGGGACTCCTCGTACTCCTCCTCCTGCTCCTCTTCCCGCTCGCGACCGGCCCAGCGGGACGGCATGAGCACCGGCAGGAACAACGCGACGCCGAGCAGGCCGTACACGCCGGTGGACAGCAGCGTGAGCATGCCCCGGCCGGCCTGCAGGAGCTCGGCCTGCACCGACGGCCCGGCGGGCACGAGGCTCGCGGCGCGCGACACGTCGAGGACGTAGACCACGGTCCAGGCCAGCAGCGCCATCGACGGGACGAACGCCGCCAGCGGGGACACCCGGCCGACCAGCACCAGCCCGAGCAGCAGGCCCACGACGGCCATCACGCCCAGGGCGATCAGCATGCGGGTGTCCTTGGCCGGGTCGATGCTCTGGGCCGCTCCCCGGACCGCCTCCTGAGAGGCCCATCCGCCGCCGAGGAGCAGAGCCGCCGCGACGACAACGCCCAGGAGCAGCCCGAAGAAGTGCCGCATGAACACCGCCTTGGGTGAGAGGTCCGCGGCAACACTAGCGACAAAGAACGGTAAAGGGCAGCACTTACGCCGTGATGTCCTTGCTCGTGAAGCGCGCCCAGGCGACGGAGCCGGCGACGAGGGCGTAGGCGGCGAAGACGAGCAGCCCCTGTCCCATCTGGTCGAACGCCACCGGCGCCCGCAACGCCCCGTCGAACGCGCTCCACCAGGAGGTCAGCAGGAACGGCCGCACGGCCGCGACCTGCGGGATCGCGGACAGGACCTGGCTCACCACCACCAGCACGACGCTCGAGGCCACGGCCCCGATCGGCGCCTCGGTCAGCGTGGACACCGCGAGCGCGACCGCGCCGAGCGCGGCCATCCCCGCGGCGGCGTACAGGACGACCACCCCCACGCGCAGCAGGGCGCCGGCCGCCGGGATCGTCGTGCCGGACAGCAGCGTCACCGGCCCGGCCGGGAACAGCAGCAGCCCGGCCGCCAGCGCCGACAACGCCACCACCGCGCACGCCGCGAGGCAGAAGACCACGATGTTGGCGTACTTGACCGCGAGCAGCCTGGTGCGGCCCGCCGGGGCGACGAGCAGGTAGCGCAGTGTGCCCTGGGCGGCCTCGCCGGCGATCGCGTCGCCCGCCACGACCGCCACGGTCAGCGGCAGCACGATCGGCATCATCGCGACGAACGCGGCGAACGTCAGCATCAGGCCGTTGCCCGCGATCTGCCCGACGATCGAGCCGCCCACGTCCTCGCCCGACGCGACCCGCACCGCGACGCCGACCAGCACCGGCACCACGGCCAGCACCCCGAGCATCGCGAGGTTGCGCGGTCGGCGGAACGTCAGGCCGATCTCGGAGGCCAGCAGCCTCGTCAGATGCCGCGTCGTCCCTCCCGCCGGCGGCCCGCCCGGTGCGGGCGCCGCGGCGTGGGCGGACGGTCGCTCCTCCTCCCCCGGCCGGGCCCCGGACAAGGCTTCGGACACGGTTTCGGACACGGTTTCGGACACCGCCTCGGGCGCCGTCCCGGGCGCCGTCCCGGGCGCCGTCTCGGACACCGCTGTCGCGTTCTCACGCACCGACATCGAACCCCTCCCCCGTCAGCCCCACGAAGATCTCCTCGAGCGTGGGCCGGACCACGCCGAACCCACGTACGGCCACGCCCTCGCCGACGAGCAGCGCGCAGAGCCGTTCCGGCGCCTCCTCGCCGGCGACCGCCGTCACCTCGCCGTCCCCGGCGCGCACCTCGCGCAGCCCGGCGCGGGACAGCACGGCCGCCGCAGTGCCGGCGTCCGGGGTCTCCACGCGCAGGCGCGGCTGTCCGCCGGACGCGCGCAGGGCGGCGATCGGCCCCTGGGCGACGAGCCTGCCGGTGCGCATGACGCCGACGTGGGTGCACATCTGCTCGACCTCGCTCAGCAGGTGGGAGGAGACGAAGACGGTCGTGCCGTCCTCGGCGATCCTCCTGATCAGCGTGCGCACCTCCCTGGTGCCCTGCGGGTCGAGGCCGTTGGTCGGCTCGTCCAGCACGAGCAGTTCCCTCGGGACCAGCAGCGCGGCGGCGATGGCCAGGCGCTGGCGCATGCCGAGCGAGTAGTTCCGGTAGCGCTTGCCTGCCGCCGCCGTCAGCCCGACGCGCTCCAGCGCCGCGCCGATCCTGGCCCGCGCCGTACGCGGGTCGGCCCCCGGGCCTGCCGCGTCGAGGCGGCGCAGGTTCGCCTCGCCCGACAGGTACGGATAGAAGGCCGGCCCCTCGACCACCGCGCCGACGCGCGGCAGCGCCCGCGCCAGCCCCGCGGGCATGGGCGTGCCGAGCAGCGACCATGTGCCGGCGGTCGGGGCGACCAGGCCGAGCAGCATGCGGATCGTCGTGGTCTTGCCCGAGCCGTTGGGGCCGAGGAAGCCGTAGACGGCGCCGCGCGGCACCGCCAGGCCGACGTCGTCGACCGCCACCTGGCCGCCCCGGAAGCGTTTGGTGAGACCGGACGTGACGATGGCGTGCGCGCCCGCGCCCCCTGAGGAGGGCGAGGGTGCCCCGGCGTCGTCCCGGAGCGCCCCCGCGCGCGTGCCCACCGTCACCGCGTCCACCATGACGTCCGTCGTGACGTCCACCCGGCCGTCCGCCGCGACGTCCGTCCGCGGTGCGTGGGCCCGGTCACCTCTTCTCACCCGCCGCCCGGTAGAGGGCCTCCGGGGTGACGGCGCCGGCGAGCAGGCGGCCGTCGTCGGTGATCAGGATCGACACCACCTTGGTGCGCAGCAGCCTGCCGCTCCCCCACGCCCCGCTGACCGGGGTGGCCGACGAGCGCACGCCGTCGAGCAGCGCGGCGAGATCCACGCCGTCCCCCTCTCCGTCCCGCTTGCCGGACCGCTCGCCGGACCGCCCGGCGGTCACGTCGGGCAGGGACGTGACGAGCACGCTGTCCCAGCCCGACCCGGCGACGCGGCCCCGGTCGCGGGCCTCGGCCGCCGCCTCCGGCCGGTGCCCGGCGGGAGGCGTGGCCGTCCCTTCCTCGACCTTCGCGCCGGGCGGTGGCGTGAAGGAGAAGTTCTCCGGGGCGGGAGCGGTGAACGACAACGACTCGAAGCCGACCTCGAAGACCGGCTCGGCCGCGCCCTTCGCGTACACCTGCACGCGCAGCGGCATCAGCTTCTCACCGTCGAGCGCCACCCGGACGTCCTTGATCAGCGAGTCCGCCGCCTTGGGCGTCAGCACGAGCTGGTAGGCCGCGCGGCCCGCGACCGTGACGTTCTCGCCGACGCCGATCGCGGTGTCGGCGCCGGCCGCCTCCAGCGCCTGCCGCGCGGCCTGCTCGGGCGTCGCGAACCGCGTCTCGAACGTCGTCTCGAACGGCGTCTTGAACGGCGTCTTGAACGGCGTCTTGAACGGCGTCTTGAACGGCGTCGAAGGCCGCGCCGGGAACGCGCCGTCCGGCCTGCCGCCGGTGGCCGCCGGGGCGGTGAGGCGGGTCGCCTTGTTGGCGGCGCTGTCCCACAGCCACACCGTGTCGCCGTTCGCGATGACGTCGGTCTCGCTCATCTCCCCCGGCAGCATGAGGCGGAACCGGTTCTCCCCCGCGTACCAGATCTTGAGCTGGTGCGACCCCGACAGCAGCGACAACGGCGAGGCCCCGGCCGGCCCGGGCGGCCCGGACAGGCCCGACAGGCCGGGCAGCGCGGGCAGGCCGAGCGACGCCGTCTCGACGATCGTGCCGGACATCTGCGGCATGCGGCCGTGCTGCCAGGTGCGCGCGACCTCGGTCAGCAACTGCTCCGCCGTGCGGTCCGGCAGCGACGGGTCGCTGCGCACCGCCGCGATCACCGGGCCGGTCCCCACGGCCGCCGCCACCACGGCCACCGCCGCCACCGGCACTCCCCACTTCACGGCTCGGGCTCTCTTCGCCATCTCACATCTCCCACTATGGGCGGAAACCTGACGACTCGAAGACTGCCGGGACGATCCTGTGCCGACGCTGAGACGGGCTGAGAGGCCTCTCAGGCACGCCGCACCCGCACCGGCGAAAGGGGCCACACTGGGGCAATGCGGGTTCTGGTGGTGGAGGACGAGCGGCGGATGGCGGCGGCGCTGCGCCGCGGGCTGCAGGCGGAGGGCTTCGCCGTCGACCTGGCGCACGACGGCCACGAGGGCCTGCACCTGGCCCGCGTCGGCGACTACGACGTGGTCGTGCTCGACATCATGCTGCCCGGCCTGTCCGGCTACAACGTGTGCAAGCAGTTGCGCGCGGAGGAGAACTGGGTGCCGATCCTCATGCTGTCGGCCAAGGACGGCGAGTACGACATGGCCGACGGGCTCGACCTCGGCGCCGACGACTACCTCACCAAGCCGTTCTCGTACGTCGTGCTGGTGGCCCGGCTCCGGGCCCTGCTGCGCCGGGGCGGCGGCCGCAGGCCCGCCGTGCTCCGCGCGGGCGACCTGTCGCTCGACCCCGCGGCACGGCACGTCGCGCGGGGCGAGGAGCCGGTCGAGCTGACGCCCAGGGAGTTCGCGCTGCTGGAGTATCTGATGCGCCGGCCGGGCGAGGTGGTGTCGAAGCCGGAGATCCTGGAGCACGTGTGGGACACCTACGACACCGACCCGAACGTGGTCGAGGTCTACGTCGGGTATCTCCGCCGGAAGATCGACACGCCGTTCGGGCGAGCCGCCCTGCAGACCGTGCGCGGAGCCGGATACCGGCTCGCGAGCGACGGCGGCTGACCCGTGCGCCTGCCCGATCCCGCCGTCCTCGCGCGCCCCGTGACGTGGTGGCGGCGGCAGAGCCTGCGGTTCCGGGTGACCGCCGCCGCGACCGCCGTGCTGGCGCTCGCCCTCGCCGTGTCGGCGTACGTGTTCGTCGCGGTGCTCGGCGAGGCGCTCGTCCGCCGCATCGACGACCAGGTCTACCAGCGGGCGCGTGAGATCGTCGCGCTGTCGGACGCGGACCGGCTGTCCGATCCCGTCGTCTCGGCGGACAACACGATCGTGCAGGTGCTCGACCGGGACGGGCGCGTCGTCGACGCCACGCCGAACACCGACCGCCTGGTCCCCCTGCTGCCTGCGCCGGCGCGGGAGGCCGCCGTACGCGCCGGCGAGCCCCTTTTCCTGGACGGCCGGCCGTACGCGCTGCCGGGGACGCTGCGGGTGCGGGTGCTCGGCGCGGACCGCGGCGTGACGGTGATCGTGGCGCGCTCGTTCGCCGAGGTGGAGAGCAGCCTGGTGACCACCGGGCACGTGCTGATCGCGGGCATGCCGCTCCTGCTCGCGCTGCTGGCGGCGGTCTCGTGGCTGGTCGTCGGGCGCACGCTGCGGCCCATCGCGCTGCTGCGGCGGGGCGCGGCCGAGGTGGGCGCGACCGCGCGGTCGCGGCGGCTGCCGGTGCCCGAGGCCCGCGACGAGGTGCACGCGCTCGCGACCACCCTCAACGACATGCTCGGGCGGCTGGAGGAGGCCGACGCGCGCCAGCGGGCGCTGGTCTCCGACGCCGCGCACGAGTTGCGCAGCCCGCTCGCGAGCATGCGGCTCCAGCTGGAGGTCGCGCTCAGCCACCCGGAGGGGCAGGACTGGAAGGAGACGGCGGAAGGGGTGCTCGAGGACACCCTCCGGCTGTCCCGGCTCGCCGAGGACCTGCTCGCGCTCGCCCGGCTCGACGAGGGACGCCTGGGCCGGCGGGAGCCGGTCGACCTGGCCGAGCTCGCCCGCCGTACGGCCGAGCGGCACGGCCTCGCCCTCGACCTCGGGCCCGGCCCGTCTCCCGTCGTGGTGGGCGACGCCCTGGACCTGCGGCGGGTGCTCGCCAACCTGGTCGGCAACGCCCTGCGGCACGCGGCGTCCACGGTCCGGATCGGCGTGCGCGCCGACGGGGCGGTCGCGGAGCTGACCGTCACCGACGACGGGCCGGGCATCCCGCCGGAGGACCGCGAGCGGGTCTTCGACCGGTTCACCCGGCTCGACGACGCGCGCAGCCGCGACGACGGCGGCGCCGGGCTCGGTCTCGCGATCGTGCGCACCACGGTCGAGGCCCACGGCGGTACGGTCCATCTGGAGGACGCCTCCCCCGGACTGCGCGCCGTCGTCCGGATCCCCCTGGCACGTTGAGGAGTTCCATGCTTCCCGACCACGGCAGGCCCGTCGCCGAACTGCTCGCCGAGCTCACCGCCCTGAAGGCGGCCGACCTGCCGGTCCGCGGCGGCAAGGTGACGGCCTACGTCTACGACACCGGCCTGCCGGAGGTGCACGAGGCCGCGCACCGGGCGTACGCGGAGATGCTCGAGGTCAACATGCTCGACCCGACGGCCTTCCCCAGCATGGTCGCGCTGGAGCGCCAGGTCGTCGGGGCGGTGGCCGAGCTGCTCGGACGGCCCGGCGCGCCCGGGATCTTCACCAGCGGCGGCACCGAGTCGATCATGCTGGCGGTGAAGGCGGCCCGCGACGCCCGCCCCGGCGCCACCCGGGTCGTGCTGCCGGTCACCGCGCACCCGGCGTTCCACAAGGCCGCGCACTACCTCGGCATGGAGATCGTGCCGGTCCCGGTGGACCCGGCCGGCTACCGCGCCTCGGTCCCGGCGTTCGAGGACGCGCTGGACGACCGGACCGCGCTGGCCGTGGTCTCGGCGCCGTCCTACCCGCAGGGCGTCGTCGACCCGGTCGAGGAGGTCGCCGCGCTCGCCGCCTCGCGCGGCGTGCCGTGCCACGTGGACGCCTGCGTCGGCGGCTGGCTGCTGCCGTGGCTGCGCGAGGCCGGGGCCGCGATCCCGCCCTTCGACCTGAGCGTGCCCGGCGTCACCTCGATCTCCTGCGACCTGCACAAGTTCGGGTACGCGCCGAAGGGGGCGTCGGTGCTGCTGTTCCGCGACGCGGAACTGCGCCGCCGGGCCTACTTCGCCTCGGCGGCCTGGCCCGGTTACACGATCATCAACGCGACCGTGCAGAGCTCGCGCTCGGCGGGGCCGCTGGGCGGCGCCTGGGCGACCCTGCAGGCCCTCGGCCGGGAGGGCTACCTGGAGCTCGGCCGCAGGACGCTCGAGGCGACCCGGAGGCTGACCGACGGCGTAGGGAAGATCCCCGGTCTGCGGGTGCTCGGCGAGCCGGAGGCCGCGCTGGTCGCCATCGCCGGCTCCGCCGAGGTGGACGTCTTCGTGCTCGCCGACGAGGCGCGCCGGCTCGGCTGGTTCCTCCAGCCGCAGCTGTCGTACGCCGGGATCCCGGCCAACATCCACGTGACGGTCACCGGCGTGACGCTGGCCGGGGTGGACGCGATGCTGGAGGTGATCGCGGAGGCGGCCGAGGCCGCCCGGAAGCGGGGGCCTGCCGAGGTGCCCGAGGGGCTGCCCGAGCTGATCGCGTCCCTCGACCTCGACGCGCTGGACGACGCCACGTTCGCCGAGCTCGCCGCGTCGGTGGGGATCGACCTCACCGCGACCGGGCAGCCCGGGATGGCGGTGGTGAACGCCGTGCTCGACGCGCTGCCGGCCGCGTCCCGCGAGGCGGTCCTCGTCCGGTTCCTGTCGGTCCTGTACGCCTGAGCCGCCTCTCGCCGTAGGAGGGCCCTGGCCGCGGTGAACGCCCCGGGTCCGCCGGGGGTGGGCACGGGTGTGCCGATGCTGCCAAACTCTGGGGCATGAGGGAGAACGAGCAGCGGTCGCTGGTTCCCAGCATGCGGTTGGACGATCTGCTGGCCGAGTTGCAGACGCGTCTGGAGGCGGTGCTGGCCACGCGTGATCGGGTGCACGCGCTGCTGGAGGCGGTCGTGTCGATCGGCAGCGATCTGGACCTGGAGGTGGTGCTGCGGCGGATCGTGGCGACCGCCGCCACGCTGGTGGACGCGACCTACGGGGCGATGGGCGTGATCGGGGAGGAGAACACGCTCATCCAGTTCGTGCCGGTGGGGCTGAGCGAGGAGGAGATCGCCCGGATCGAGCACTGGCCGCACGGGCTGGGCCTGCTCGGCCTGCTGATCAAGGAGCCGCAGACGCTGCGGTTGTCGCACATCTCCGAGCACCCCGAGTCCTATGGTTTCCCGCCGGGGCATCCGCCGATGGGCAGTTTCCTGGGCGTGCCGGTCCGCGTGCGCGACGAGGTGTTCGGCAATCTGTATCTGACCGAGAAGCGCGGCGGCGGGGACTTCGACGAGGACGACGAGGCGATCGTGGTGGCCCTGGCCACGGCCGCGGGTGTCGCGATCGAGAACGCGCGGTTGTACGAGGACAGCCGGCGGCGGGAGACCTGGTTGCAGGCCTCGGCCGACATCACGACGCGGTTGCTGTCCGGGGGCGAGCCGCAGGAGGTCTTGACGCTGATCGCGCGGCGGGCCCGTGAGATGGCCGGCGCCGACGCCGCGGCGATCCTGCTCCCGGGCAAGGACGGCGACACCCTGCACGTGGCGCTGGAGGACGGCGCGCCGGCCGAGGACGGGCAGCCGGGCGTCCGTCTCGTCGGCGACGAGGTCGCGGTCGAGGGGTCCCTGGCCGGCCGGGCGTTCCTCAGCGGTGAACCGCTCGCACTGGACGATCTCGACCACAACCAGGTGCGCCTGGTCTGGGCCGACGACCCGCCGGTGGGCCCGGCCGGCGCCGTGCCGCTGGGTGCGCTGGGAGCCGTGCGCGGGGTGCTCGCCCTGGTCAAACGCTCGGGACGGATGCCGTTCAGCCAGTCCGAACTACGGACGCTGCACGCCTTCGCCGGGCAGGCCGCCGTCGCCCTGGAACTGGCCGAGACCCGCCGCGACGCCGAACGACTCGGCCTGCTGGAAGACCGCGACCGCATCGCCAAGGACCTGCACGACGTCGTCATCCAGCGCCTGTTCGCCGTCGCCATGACCTTGATGAGCGCGGTGCGCCTGGTCGAACGCCCCGAAGCCTCCTCCCGCCTGCAGAACGCGATCGACGAACTCGACACCACCATCCGCCAGATCCGCTCGACCATCTTCGCCCTGCAGACTCCCCGCGAAGACACCGCGCCCAGCCTGCGCGCCCAGATCGTCGACCTGGTCGAAGGCGCGCGCGGCCACCTGGGCTTCATGCCGGGCCTCAGCCTGGAGGGCCGCCTCGACAACGACGTGCCCCCCGAGGTCGCCGAACACCTGCTCGCCGTGCTCCGCGAGGCCCTGTCCAACCTCGTCCGCCACGCCAAGGCCCGCCGCGCCGACGTCACCGTCCAGGCCGCCGACGGGCACCTGACCCTCCTGGTCCACGACGACGGCGTCGGCATCCCGCCCGAAGGCCGCCGCAGCGGCCTGCGCAACCTCGCCGACCGCGCCGAACGACTCGGCGGCGCCTTCACCGTCACCTCACCTCCCACCGGCGGCGCCCACCTCGAATGGAGCGTCCCGCTGCACGGATGACATCGCCCGCCGACGCCGGCCGCACCCGCCGCGGGCCGTCACGGGTGGGGGCGGCGGACGCGGGGGACGGGCTGGCCGCGGCGCGCGGCCTCGGCCTTCAGGCGCTTTCTGAGCATGCGGCCCTGCCCGAGGAACGACCGGATCCGCTCGCGGCGGTCGCCGGACAGGCTCCAGTCGTTCAGGGCCCGCTCGACCCGCACGCTCAGCCGGTCGTCCGCTCCGGTCGCGGTCCCGACGAGCACCACGTTCTCCTGCCATTCCATGCCCGGGCCGTGCCGGTGGAAGGTCAGGCACACGGGCCCGGGCGCCGCCTCGACCCCGGCGGGCAACCGCAGGTCGAAGCCGGCCTCGGTCCGTGCGGCCGAGCGGACGCGCACCGGCAGCGGCATGCCGCCGGCGACCATCGTGACGACGGGCTCGCCCAGGCGGGCGGCGCGGTCGGCGAAGAGCCGCCAGTCCGGCGGCGGGGCCGATCGGCCCGGCAGCCGGGGACCCGCGGGGGCGGGGTCGGAGGCGGGGACCGCGAGGCCTCCGGGGGCCGTCCAGACCTCGGGCGTCCCGGACAGGTCGCCCTCGGGCCACCAGACGATCCTCTCGGGGGTGACCTCCACCCAGATGCGAGCGAAATACCACCCCAGCCGCTTCACCAGGAACCACGGCATCCCGGCGAATCCGGCGCCGGTCTTGGCGAGCGACTCGCGGACGTACCGGTCGGTGCCGGCCTGCAGATCGGCGTCGCGTACGGCCGCCCGGCCCTGTACCAGGACGATCGGCGGCCGATCGAGCCCGCTGCCCGTGCCCTCCGCGCCGGCGCTGGAGAAGAGCAGCGCGACGCGCGGGTCGCGCCGGGCGCGCTCGGCCTTGCCGGGGTAGGTGAGCCCGGTGCTCACATCGAGCGTGCCGGCCGCGCCGATGTACGGCGTGACGGGCCAGGTGACGGGCCGGCCGACGCGGGTGAGCGAGGCGTATTCGCAGACCATGGCGCGGCCGAAGAGCTCGGCGGCCTCGCGCGGCCACGTGATCGGTGCGGATGCGGTCATCACGACTCCAGGACAGCGCTCGCGGGGATGGCGGCGCCGTACAGGCGGCTGTAGCGCCGCCGGTAGGCCGGCCACCAGAACAGGCGGAACAGGAGCCGCGCCACGGCGGGCAGGTCGGCGTACGACCTCGCGAGCAGGTCGGCGTCCGCGCTCGAGGCGAGCCAGCCGAAGACGAGGGGGACCCGGCGGCGGCCGAAGTCGTCCAGCGCCCGGCGCTTGTCGGCCTCGACGTCCTCGACGGTGAGGTGGCGGAGCATGAGCGGCACGGCGGTCCGCTCCTCGTGGTCGAGGTGCTCGTTGACGAGCTCGTGCAGCCGGCGCAGAGTGCGCGCCCGCCCGGCCAGGGGCACTCCGCGATCGGCGGCGGCCGCGATGAGCGGATCGAGCGCGGAGTGCTCGGACTCCAGCTCGCTCAGCGCTTCCGCCGCCTCCGGTGCACGCTCGGCGAGCATGGGCCACAGGCCGGCGTCCTCGTGCGAGTGATGGGCGTGCAGCATGTCCAGCACGAGCGCGAGCTGCTCCTCCAGAAGTTCCTCGTGCGCGTCGTCACGCGGGTTCGCGCACGCCTCGGCCAGGCGGCCGAACTCGGCGCGGAAACCGGCGTGCATCATCAGGAAGCCGGTCAGGTGTTCCGGTGTGATCATCGGTCTGTTTCCTCACGTGTCGAACGTGTCGGCAACAGACTGAGCGACCCGGCCCTACGTGCACTTGTCGAGGGCTTGGCGGGCCCTTGCCAGCCAGTAGCCCCCGCCCGCCTGCTCCAGCAGGCGCACCGCCTCCCGTAGGTGGGCCCGGGCCCCCTCGCGGTCCCCCAGCGCCAGCAGCGCCTCGCCCATGTGGCCGTCGTACGCGCCGTCGATCGTGGTGCAGGTGCCGCTCACGTGCAGCAGCCCGGCGAAGGGACGGAAGGCGTCGTACACCTCCCGGACGATGTCCGGCTCGCCGAGCCGGATCGCCGCGTGCAGCCGGCACATGGCGGCCATCGCCCAGTGGTAGTCGCGCGGCGGCAGCGGGGTCTCACGCAGGAGCCGCCGGGCGCGCTCGTGCTCGCCCCGGTCCGCCAGCGCGTACGCCAGGACGTAGCCGAGCCCGGCCATGCCCGTCCGCCGGAACATCTCCTCGACCCATTCCGCCTCCTCGCCGAAGCGGTCCTCCTGGATGAGCGTCTCGGCCCGCACGGCGAGCATGCCCACCTCGAAGTACGCGAGGTCGGAGAAGGACAGCGTCGCCCTGACGGGCTCGAAGTGGCGAGCCGGGTCCGGCACCCCCTGGAACAGGTCGAGACCCACGTGTGCGATCGCCGCCTGCAGCGCCAGCGTGGGATTGTGCAGGTCGCGCAGCAGCGCGTCGGTCTCCGCCAGCAGCGCGCGGGCCTGCCCCACCCTGCCGTGCTCGACGTGGTGGGCGACGAGGTGGAGCTGCGCGATCACCCTGAGCTGGGACGACAGGTCCGGCTCGGCCAGCAGGCGCCGCGCGGTCCCGGCGACCTGCTCGATGAAGTCCTGTCCCTGCATGGCGAGCAGCCGCAGGTGGAGCACGCGCCGCAGCAGGGCGGGGTCGCCCACGCGCTCGGCCGCCGCCACGGCCCGCGACGAGACCGCGTCGACCTCGTCCTCGTGACCGGTCTGGGCGTGCACGACGGCCCGGACGGCCTGCGCCGTCGCCCACGCGGCCGTGTCCGGGGGCAGCTCGCGCACGGCCCGGTCCATCGCCTCCCGCAGGGCGGCCACGTCGAGGCCGTAGCGGAACGGCACCCAGACGCCGTGCCCCATCGCGATGTCGGCGGCCCTTACCGCCTTCTCCAGGTCGGCGCCGGCCAGGTCGAGCGCCTGCTCGACCGCCTCGTAACCCTCGTCGAACCGCCCGGCGGCGTAACGGCTCCCGGCCAGCCCGACGGCGAGCTCGAACCGCTCGGCCGCGCCGGCCCCCGCCGGCTCGGCCGCCGCCAGCGCCTCCTGCCACGAGATGGCCGCGTCGTCGGGCGCGTGCCGCCGCAGGGCCGCCCGCGCGGCGCGGGCGGAGTAGTCCATCGCCATGCGGGCGTTGTCCACGCCGAGCTCCGCGGCCGCGAGCCAGTGCCGCGCGATCACGGCCGCCCGGTCGTCCCGGTCCCCGTGGACGCGGGTGAGGACGCCCGCGACCTGCTCGTGCACCCGCGCCCGCCACAGCCGCGACCGGCGCGACAGCAGCGCGTCGGTCACCAGGGCATGGGCGAACTCGTACCCGCCCAGCCGATACGACGACTCCCGGATCAGCCCCGCGTCGAGGGCCGCGTCGAGCGGCGGCAGCAGGTCGCCGACCGTGACACCGGCGACCTGGGCCAGGACGCCCGCGTCGAACTCGTCACCCATCACCGCGGCGAGCTCCAGCACACGGGCCGCCTCCTCCCCCAGGCCCGCCACCCGGTGCAGCACGACGTCCAGCACGCCCCGCGGCAGCTCCTCGCCCGCCCGGGCAAGCTCCGCGAGGAAGAACGGGTTCCCGGCGGTGCGCCCGCGCAGTTCCTCGGCCCTGCGGCTGCCCGGGTCGCGGCCGGACAACTCCCGGACGAGCGCGCGGACCTCCTCGGTGGCGAGCCCGTCGAGCCCGAACCTGCGCGCGCCGAGCCGCGACAGCGCCGACAGCGTGCCGGTGAGCGCCGACGCCTCGTGCCGCCGGAAGGTCGCCACCAGCAGCAGGCCCGGCCGGGCGGTGGACGCCACGTGGACCAGCAGCCGCAGCGTCGCGTCGTCGGCCGCGTGGATGTCCTCCAGAACGACGATCACCGGGCCGATGCCGGCCAGGAACGTGCCGACCGCCTCGAAGAACCGCAGCCGCGCCCCCTGCGCGTCGGACGCCGGGATCGCCTCCACGCCGCCCGACAGGAACGTGCTCACCTCGCCGGGCAGGGCGGCCTCCGGGGCCGCGGCGGCGAGGTCGCACAGCACCCGTTCCCAGGGCCACAGGGCGGGCGCGGTCTCGTGGTCGGGACTCGACCCCCAGCCCACGGGCACGTCGGCGGTCGCGCGGAACCGCTTCAGCAGGCTCGTCTTGCCGACGCCCGGCTCGCCGTCCACCAGCACGACCTGCCCGGCGGCGGACGACGCCTCGGCCGCCTCGTACAGGAACTCCAGCGCGCTCTGCCTGCCGACGAAGACCGGCTGTTGCGCCGCGGGCTCGGGAGCCCTGCGCACCGTCGTCTCCTTCGGCGACCGCGCCGAAGGCCGCTGCGGGGGCTGCGGAGGGAGCAGCGCGGGGTCCTGGCGCAGCACCGCGCTTTCGAGCCCCCGCAGCCGCGGCCCGGGGTCGATGCCGAGCTCCCCGGCGAGCACCTCGCGCACCCGGCGCAGGCATTCGAGGGCCGCCGCCTGCCGGTCCGCCCGGTAGTGGGCCAGCACCAGCAGTTCCCAGGCACGCTCCCGCAGGGGATGCTCGCGGACGAACGAGTCCAGCAGCGCGACCACGTCCGTGTGGCGGCCGAGCTCCAGCAGGGCCGCGGCCAGCCCCTCCACCGCGTCCAGCCGCACCTGTTCCAGGCGGCCGATCTCCGGCTGCGCCCACTCCTCGGACCGCACGTCCGCGTACGGGTCGCCTCGCCACAGGTCGAGCGCCTCGGCGAGGGCGGTGGCCGCCACCTCGTGCCGTCCCCCGGCGAGATGGCCGGCCCCTGCCGACGCGAGCGTCTCGAAGTCCCTCGTGTCGAGGCCGAGCCCCCCGGTCATGAGGCCGTACCCGTCGGCGGCGCTGACCAGGACGGCCGAGGTCGCACCCGGCCGCCGGCCGGGCTCCAGCAGGCGGCGCAGGTTGGAGACGTAGACCTGCAGACTCCCCTGGGCGCTGGGCGGGGGGTTGCCCGACCACAGCCGGTCCGCAAGGAGGTCCACGGGGAGCACGCGGTCGGCGTGCATCGCGAGGAGAGCCAGGAGGGCTCGCTGCTTCGGCGGTCCGGCCGGTACGGCCTGCCCGTCCACGACGAGTTCCATGGGCCCGAGGACGTTCAGCCGCACGGGCCAATGGTACGGAGGAGCCTGACAACCGGTCCAGTTGTCACATCTCCGGAAACGTCCGGCGTTCCGGCAGCGCGACCGGGACCGCGCGAGCCCTCCGGGCGACCTGGAGTCCCCTCCGGCGGGATCTTCTCGTCGCCGGACGCAGCTACCATTTGCCCACAATGCGACGCTATCCCCCCTTGCTCCTGGTCTGTCTTCTCGCGACGGCCTGCATCGCCGATCCCACCGCCAGGGCGACCCCCGTGCCGGCCGCACCGTCGACCGGGGCGCTCGCGTCGCCGGCGCCCGCCTCACCCTCGCCCCCGGCGCCGTCCGGGCCCCGGCTGGTCTCGGTGCCCACAGGTGAGAGCGCCGCCCTCGAAAGCCCGCTATACGCCGCGCCGCGGACGAGCGCCCGCTGCGAGATGCCGGCGATCAAGCCGGACCACTGGGGCTCGATGAAGAGGTACCTCGGATCGGCGTCGGCCTGCCTGGACCGCGTCTGGACGCGCGAGTTCGCCGCGGTGCGGGTCTTCTACTCCCCGCCCCGGCGCAGGTACGTCCGGCACCACACGCGCGATCCCCAGTGCGGGACGATGCCCGCCAAGGGCGCCTCCGGCACCTACTGCCCGCTCACCTCGACCTATTACATCCTCGTGCCCCGGGACGTCATCGGACCGTGGGGGGCGGCGTGGGCGGCGCAGCTGACCGCCCACGAGTACGGGCATCACGTGCAGTACATGACGAACATCCTCGACTACGCCGACTTCCGGTCCGAATCCGCCTCCAAACGAGCGATCGACCTCGACAGCCGGCGGCTCGAGCTCCAGGCCGAGTGCCTGTCCGGAGTGGCTCTCAAGGCGGCGCGCGGCGGCCTGCCGCCGTTGACGCGGTTCCAGGACCTCTACACCGGCCGGCTCCCCGCACAGTGGGTGCGTGACCACGGCCGCCCGAGCACACAGCGGCGCTGGTTCGAGAGGGGATGGCGCAGCGGCAGGCCCGGCTCGTGCGACACCTGGTCGGGACCGGAGCGCGAGGTCAGCTGACCTCCGTCTCGGCACGCCTCCGCCGCCCGCGGAGATGAGGCACCTCGCTCAGGCGGGCGCGCCGCCGAGGCGGGAGACCACCGCGAGAGCCGTACGGGCGCTCGCCGCGTCGTGCACGCGGAACACCCGGGCGCCCTGCAGCGCCGACACGGTGAGCGTCGCCAGCGTGCCGGCGTGGCGATCCTCCACGGGCAGGCCGCCCAGGGTCTCCCCGACGAAGTCCTTGTTGGAGACGGCCACCAGCACCGGCCACCCCGTGGCCGTCAGCTCGCCGAGCCGCCTGCTGACCTCCAGCGAGTGCCACGTGTTCTTGCCGAAGTCGTGCGCCGGGTCGACCAGGATCGCGTCGCGGCGGACCCCCGCCGCGACCGCCCGCTCCGCGAGGTCCGTCGTGTACGTGATCACGTCGGCCACCACGTCGTCGTACGCGATGCGGTGGGGCCGGGTGCGCGGCTCCACCCGCCCGGCGTGCGCGCACACCAGGCCGATGCCGTACGCCGCGGCGACCTCGGCGAGCTCGGGGTCCACACCGCCCCAGGTGTCGTTGAGCAGGTCGGCCCCGGCCTCCGCGACGACCTTGGCGACCTCCGACCGCCAGGTGTCGACACTGATGATCACGCCGGGGTGCCGCTCGCGCACCGCGGCGACGACCTCGGCCACGCGGCGGATCTCCTCGGCCGGGTCGACCTCCGTGCCGGGACCGGCCTTGACGCCGCCGATGTCCACGATGTCCGCGCCCCCCTCGATCTGGCGGGAGGCGGCGTCCACGGCGGCGGAGAAGGCGTAGGTCGATCCCCTGTCGTAGAAGGAGTCGGGGGTCCGATTGACCACGGCCATGACCGCGAAGTCACCGGGACCGAAGGCGCGGCCGCGCAGGCGCAGGACGGACGGAGGGCCGGGCGCCTCGGCGGGCATCGGCGTAGTGGACATCGCCCGCCAGCGTACTAGGTGAGAGTCGTCCGATCCGTGCCCGCCGGACGCCCACGCCGATGGAACGGTCCAAAACGCGGGCATACGCTCACGCCGCGGAGCCGCCCTCGGCCAGGGCCACGAAGTCCTGCGCCATCGCGGGCAGCCGCCGCCGGGCGTGCACGACCGCGATGATCTTCCGGAGTGAGGGATCCAGCGATCGGACCACCAGGCCGGCCCTGGCCGCCTGCTCAGCCATGCTCCGGTACCACAGCAGCGAGGCCCGCCCCTCCCGTACGGCCCGCAGCCAGCCCCGGCGCTCGTCGGACTCGACGGCGGGGATCGGGCGGACGCCGTACGTGGCGAAGATCTGGTCGAACTCCCTGCGGCGCGGGCTGCCGGGGGCGGGCAGCACCAGCCGCATGCCGTCCAGCCGGGCCACGGGGACGGGATCGGGCAGGTCGAGGCCGGGCGGGGAGATCAGCACGATCTCCTGGCGTTCGAGCGGGTGGCTCACCAGGTCGGTGGGCACCGGGAGATCGGTCAGCCCGAGATCGGCGCGCTGCTCGCGGACCGCGCTGACCACCCCCTCCCGGCCCTCGCACCGCACGATGTGCACCCGGATCCCGGGATGCTCCGCGGCGTAGGCGGGCAGCAGGCGCCCGGCGAGACCGGGCTCCAGGCTCGGAGTGGACGCGATCCGCAGTTCGGCGCCGGAGGAGTTGCCCTGCGTCGCGAGGGCCTCGATCTCGGCCACCGCGTCGAGGGCCTCGCGGGCCAGCTTCACGACCCGGCGTCCCTGGGCCGTCACGACGACCCCGCGGCCCGAGCGCGCGAAAAGCGTCATTCCGAGTTCGCGTTCCAGGTCGCGTATCGCGCGGGACAGCGCGGGCTGCGCGATATAGAGCGATCTGGCGGCATCGGTCATGGTGCGGTGCTCCGCAGTGGCGACCACGTAACGGAGCTGCTGCAGATTCATGCGAAAAACGCTAGGGCAGACGAGCCCGGCGATTCCGGAACATCGCAGAGATCACGCCGGTCGATTACCCATCGTGCCCGACATCTGCTACATCCGTGATGGATGAGATTTCAGTATTCTTTTGCCCCAAATCCACAAAGGGGGCAATGTCGTGGCGCAGCAGTACCCTCCCCAGGAGCAGCCCGGGGGGAGTCCTTCCTATTCAGGGCCGCCGTTTCCGCCGCCCGAGGCTGTGCCCGGCTCGCCGGACGGACCGCGATCACCCGGCGCGGCGCCGGGACCGTACGGCCCGCCCGCGTGGGGTGGCCCGGGCGGGCCGGGCATGCCGGAGGGCGGCGTCCCGCAATCCGGACCCGGAGCATGGAACGGATCGTCCGGATGGCCTCCCTCTCCGGGAGAGCAGCCCGGCCACCCGGGTGGCCCCGGCCCTTACCCCGGCGCGGCGCCCTATCCGCCGCCCCCGCGGCAGCAGAGCGGTCCCCATGCGCCCGGGACGCATCCCCAGGGACCGGCCGCGCCCCCGAACGGCCCGTCCCACGGCGGCCCCCAGGGTCACGGCGGGCAGCAGGGCTACGGCGGGCAGCAGCCCTATGCGCAGGCCGGGCCGCCCCCCGGCCACGGCGCCCACCCGGCGGCCCCGGCGCAGGGCGGCCTCCCTCCGCAGAACGGCCCTCAGCCGGGCCCGACGCCGTACCAGCCCGGAGCCCAGTATCAGGGGGGAACGCAGCACCAGGGCGGCGAGTGGTACCCGCAGACCCCGGCGTGGCCGGGCGCGACGGGTGAGGGGCCGCACGCACAGGCACAGGCACAGTCCCCCGCCGCCTACGCGTCCCCGCCGTCTCCCGCCGCGCCGACCGGCGCTCCGTACGGTCCGGCGAACGGAGCCGCGGGGCATCCGGGCGGCCACCCGGGCGGCCAGACGTACGCGCCGGGCGGCCCCGCGTACCCGGCGAGCGGCGCTGTCCAGGCTCCGCCGGCGAACCCGGCGAACCCGGCGAACCCGGCGTACCCGGCGGCCCCGGCGGCCTTCGCCCCGCCGCAGCCTCCGCCGCCCGCGGGAACTCCGGCCTGGGGAACGCCACCTCAGGGGTCACCGCCGCAGGGAACACCGGCCCAGGGAACCCCGCCCGCGCCGCAGGGCATGCCGTTCCCGCCGGCGCCGCCGCAGGGGCCTCAGGCACCGCCGCAGGGACCGCAGGCACCGCCGCAGGGGCCCGGATGGGCGCCGCAGCCTCCTCCTCCCCCGCGTGGGCCGGCCGCTCCCTTTCCGCCGCCCGCCTGGCGTCCGCCCCGCCGCAAGTCCGGTGCGGGGGCCGTCGTCGGCGCGCTGATAGGCGTGCTCGCGGTCGTCTTCGTGCTCGTCGTGGTGGTGGCCGCGCTGGCGGGCCTGTCGGACCACGAGGAGACGGTCTCGCCCGTCGCTCTTCCGACCCTCACCTTCTCGCCGTTCCCGTCGCACCAGAACACCACGGACACGGAACCGACTCACAAGCCCACGACCCAGCCCTCGAAGCAGCCAACGACGCGGCCGACCCCGGTGCTCAACCGCACGACGAAGAACAACAGCCTCTACCGGGCCGGATCGCCGGCGAAGACGAACTGCCGGGCCGGGAACGCCAGCATCTACAACCACGCGCAGTTCAAGGCACTGATCCTCAAGACCGGCGCGTGCATGGGCAAGGCGTGGGCACCGGCGCTGCAACGGGCCGGGATCGCGTGGAGCCCGCCGAAGTACATGATCGCGGCCCGTAAGGGCAGGGGCGCCTGCGGCGACTACCCCGCCCCCGGCAGCAACGTCCCCTACTACTGCCCGAGCAACAGCACCATTTACGCCTCCACCTCGGCGATGGCGAGGGAGTACGGCCCGCTCGGGTCGTGGAACGGGATCATCATCAGCATGATGGCCCATGAGTACGGCCACCACATCCAGAGCCTCTCGGGCATCTCCGACTCCTGGTGGCGGCAGACGCTCGACTCCACCTCGCGCAGCGGACGGATGGCCCTGAGCCGCCGGCACGAACTGCAGGCGACGTGTTTCGGCGGCATGTTCATGCGGTCGGTCGCCGCCTCGTATCCGATCGACGCCACCCGGCGCAACACGCTTCTGTGGGCGTACAGCCACCTGGGCGACCCGCCCGGAGGCCCGCGCGACCACGGCAACACGCGCAGCAACGCCGCGTGGTTCCGCCAGGGGTACACCCGCCCGATGACCTACCAGTGCAACACCTGGGTCGTCGGGTCCGCGTCCGTTTCCTGATCACCGGCTTGATGATCTACGTCTACCTTGTCCGGATATGGGGGTTAGAATCCCTAGCCACGGCTTCGGAGGAGAGAGCGGTGAACCATGCGAGGCGGGGGTCCCGCTGACGGCACCGGGGGTCCCCGGGAAGGTCGGCGCCCAGGTCAGCCCAGCGGAGACTCAGGTCAGCCCGGCGGCGACACAGGTCGGCCCGGCGGCGACACGGTTCCGCACGGCGGAGACGCAGCTCAGCCCGGCGGAGATACGGGTCGACCCCGCATGAACCCGAGTCAGCCGGGCGGAGACACCGGTCAGCCTCGCGTGAACCCGGGCCGGCCCGGTCCCGGCACGGATCAGCGTGGCGGGACCGGGAGCGACGGGGAACCCACGGGCCCGGCGCCCGCGGCCGCCACGCGCGGCGGGGCGGCGCGTTCCGGTCCCCCGCTGACCACCGCCTCCCTGATCGGCTGGACGGCGCTGTCGGCCGTCCTCCCCGGGGCGGCCCACCTGCGGGCGGGCAACCGCCGCACCGGGTTCGCTCTGCTGGCGACGTTCGGCGTCGTACTGGTCACCCTGGTGGTCCTGGCCCTGAACCTGAAGGACAACGCGGGGGTCGCGCTGCGCGGCAGCACGTTGACCGCCGTCATGGTCGGCGCGGGCGTGTGCGCGCTCGCCTGGTTCACGCTCGTGCTGCTGTCCTTCGTCGCGCTGCGCCCGCAGCGCCTGCCCCAGACCGGGCAGGTGGTGTCCGGCATCGTCGCGGGCGTGCTGTGCGTGGCCGTGATGGCGCCGTTCGCCTTCACCGCGAACACCATCAGGACGGCCAACCAGTTACTCGACGACGTCCTGGCTCCGGTGGACGACGGCTCGACTCCCGCCCCCGTACGCGCCGAGGACCCGTGGAACGGCCGGAAGCGGGTGAACTTCCTGCTGCTCGGCGGTGACGCCGCGGGCAACCGGGTCGGCGTGCGCACCGACTCGATGACCGTGGCCAGCGTGAACATCGCCACCGGCAACACGGTCCTGTTCAGCCTGCCGCGCAACCTCCAGTACGTCCGCTTTCCCCCGAGCAGCCCCCTGCGCAAGGTGTTCCCCAACGGCTTCAACGCCGAGGGCCAGGGCCTGCTCAACTCCGTCTGGTACTACGCCGACAACAACCCCCAGGTCATGGGGGGCAAGAACCGGGGCGCGCAGGCGCTCAAGGACGCCATCGGCTACACCCTGGGCCTGCACATCGACTACTACGCGATGGTCGACATGTACGGCTTCGCGGCCTTGATCGACGCGGTCGGCGGGCTCAAGATCCGGGTCGAGCAGGACGTCAAGTGGGGCGGGAAGTTCGGCACCGCCGGCACCATCAAGGCCGGTTACCGCACGCTGAACGGCGAGGAGGTGCTCTGGTACGGCCGCTCCAGGGTCGACAGCGACGACTTCTCCCGCATGGGCCGCCAGCGCTGCGTCATCGGCGCGCTCGCCCAGCAGGTGACCCCGGCCACGGTGCTCGCGAACTTCAACAAGATCGCGGCGGCGGCCCGGCACATGTTCCGCACCGACATCCCCCGCGACCTGCTCGAGCATCTCGTGCCCCTCGGCATGAAGGTCAGGAACGCCAAGATCACCAGCCTCCAGTTCGTGCCGCCGCTCATCTACACCGGCAACCCGGACTGGGCCAAGATCAGGAAGCTGACGCTCGAGGCGATCCGCGAGTCGATGACCGACCGGGGCGCCGTCGCGGCCACCGCGTCGCCGATGACCTCCACGGGATCGGCGTCGTCCGCGACGCCCTCCGGTTCGGCCGCGGGGACCGTGTCGCCTTCCGCGTCGCCGTCCGCCTCGCCGAGCCCGCCGGCCTCGCGGACGCCGATCCTCGCCGGGGCGAGCCCTCGCGCCACCCCCACTCCCAACGACAAGCCGGCCAAGAGCCTGTCGGAGCTGTGCGGCTTCTGAGCCGGAACTCCTGAGCGGGCTCTGCGGGACTGCGGCCGAGCGGACAACGCCGGGCGCGGCCTCCTCGACGAGGAGGCCGCGCCCGGCACGTCCTCGTCGTCTTTCGGGCGCCGGCCTTCTCCGGCCGTCACATCGCCGGGGGCCGCAGGCCGAGCCACTGCTCGGCGTCCCAGGCCCGGAACCGCTCGACCTCGACGAAGCCCAGCTTCGCCGCGAGGCGCATCGAGCCGGCGTTGGCGCTTTGGGTGGTGAGCACCACCGGCTCGCCGGGGAGGGCGCGGTCGAACCAGTCGAGTGCCGCCGCGCAGGCCTCGGCGGCGTATCCGCGCCCCCAGGCCTCCGGCAGGAACAGGTAGCCGAGATCGGCCTTCCCCGCGGCAGCCGGGCGCTGGTGCCCGGCCGCTCTCCTGAGCAGGATGTGGCCGATCATCGCCCCGCCGAGCTCGACGACGAAGCTCCCGGGCCATCGTTCGGGCACCTCGGGCATCTCACGCTCGAGCTCGTCGCGCGGGCGGGGACCGCCGAGGTAGGTGTGCACCTCCGGCGAGGCGAGCAGCTCGACGAACGTCGTACGGTCCCGCGCCTCGGGCTCACGGAGCACGAGCCGCTCGGTCCGGATCGGCTCGGGCGGCCAAGCCACGTGTCGTCCCAGATCTGCCATCCGCGCACGCTAACAACACCGCTGGACGACGTTCAACATGGGCAATGACGCGTGGCGAACCGGCCGGGCCATGAGCGCGGCCGGGTGGACGATCCCGGCGACGATCCCGGCGACGATCTCCACGTCGATTCCCCAGGTCCACGCCCTGGGCGACACCGGACGGTTTTCCGTGAAGACGTGGACGCGGCCTCCCGGATGCAGCAAGGTTGTCACGTAACGTATCCACCAAGTCACCATCCGCCGAGTAACGGAGTGGACTCGTCGTGCGCGTACTCATCCAATTGCGTCCCTCCCCCGATCTGGTCGCCGCGGTCGCCGACCGGTCGGTTCCGTCCACGGCGTCCGACGTGGCCGACGGCCTGCCCGGGGTCGTCCTCGACCAGTCGTACGCACCCGTGGCCGTGCCCCGCCCGATGCCCGCGTCCCCCGGCGGGGACCCGCTGTCGCTCAACCAGCCGCTGATCTTCTCCATGGCGCCCCAGGACGCCTCGGTCGTGGTCCGCGGGGAGATCGCCGACGACGAGGTCACCAGCAGGATCGCCCTCCTGCCGGCGACCCGCCGCGACGTGGTCGCGGTGTACGCCGACCCGGCGATCGAGACCACGCTCACCTGCGCGGGCGACCCGGCGGTCGGCGACTGGCACGACGTCGAACGGCTGCTGCGCGTGCCCGACCTGACGTCCGAGGGGCTGGACGGCTCCGGCGTCCCCCTCGCCGTCATCGACACGGGCATCAACGCGGCGTACGTCAAGGCCGCCCGCGGCCACGACGTGACGGTCGACCACGAGCGGAGCTGGAACCCCGCGAGCGTCTCCGGGACCCCGGGGGACTTTCCGGTCGACCACGGCACGATGTGCGCCTTCGACGCGCTCATCGCCGCGCCCAAGGCGTCGCTCGTGGACGTCCCCGTGCTGCTGTCGCGGCGGCAGGGCGGCTCGACGCTCGACGGCCTGCTGTCGGACGCGATCGCGGCGTACGCACACCTGCGCGAGATCCTCGACGCCCAGCCCGCCGAGTCGCGGGCGCTGGTGGTCACCAACAGCTGGGGGTCGTTCTCCCCGCGCTGGGACTTCCCGCCCGGCCACCCCGGCAACTACTCCGACAACCCCGCCCATCCGTTCAACCTGATCGTCGGCAGCCTGGCCGAGGCGGGGGCGGACATCCTGTTCGCCGCGGGCAACTGCGGGACGCAGTGCCGCGACAGCAGGTGCGCCTTCCCCGACCGGCCCATCGTCGGGGCCAACTCCCATCCCCGCGCGCTGTCGATCGGCGGGATCGACACCGCCGGCGCGCGGGTGGGCTACTCCTCGCAGGGCCCCGGGCGGCTGACGGCGCGCAAGCCGGACGTCTGCGCCTACACGCACTTCGCCGGCTCGGGCGCGCTCGGCGACGGCGAGCCCGACTCCGGCACCTCGGCCGCCTGCCCCGTCGCGGCCGGGCTGGTCGCCGCCGTGCGCTCCCGCTGGCCCGCCACCGTGCTGCCGCCCGCCCAGCTCCGGACTCTGCTGCGCCGGACGGCCGATGATCGCAGTGCCGTAGGGTATGACCACGACTACGGGTACGGCGTGGTGGACGCCGCCGGCATCATCGCCGCGCTGCGCCGCCGAGCCGCGAAGGCGGCCTGAGAACACAGCGCCGCGAAGGCGGCCGGAGACGGGCCGCGCCGCCCGGCGTCGGGACGTCCACCAGTGGGAGGCGGGGCCGGTGGCAGAGGTGCTCATCACCGTGCGGCTTCCCGCGCCCGCGACGCTGGAGGCCGCGATGCGGCGGCTCGGCCTCACCGAGGACGAGGTCGACACCGCGTACGGCCTGGTGCCGGTCGATCCGGACAGGAACCTGTACGTCCTGCGGGTGACCGAGGACGCCGGACGCCGGGTCGGCGGCCAGGGCACCGGCGGGGCGGACAGCGGTCGGGCGGACGGCGGGCCCTACTCCGATCCGCCGATCGAGCCGTACGGGCCGCCGCGATGAACGCTCCCGTCTGGGTGGTGTCCGGTCCGCCGGGCGCGGGCAAGTCGACCGTCTGCGATCTGCTGCTGGCCCGTCTCGACCCCGCGCCGGCCCTGCTCGACAAGGACACGATGTACGGCGGCTTCGTCGAGGCCACCCTCGCGGCGTACGGCAGACCGCCGGGCGAGCGCGAGGGGCCGTGGTACGACGAGCACGTCAAGCGGCACGAGTACGCCGGAATGACGGCGACGGCCAGGGAGATCCGCTCCCACGGCTGCCCGGTGATGCTCGGCGGGCCGTTCACCTCCCAGGTGCACGACGCGGCGCTCTGGCGAGCGTGGGTGGAGGCGCTGGGCGGCCCCGAGGTGCGCCTGGTCTGGATCCGCTCCGACGGCCCCACCCTGCGCGAGCGGCTGGTCCGCCGGGGGCTCGCCAGGGACGGGCAGAAGCTGGACAGGTTCGCCGAATACCTGCGTGCCATCCGCGTGGACGAGCCGCCCGCCGTGCCGCACGACGAGATCGACAACCGCCTCGGCGCCCCGCCGCTCGCCGGCCAGATCGACCGGCTGCTGACGAGGACCTAGGTGGTCTCCGTCCGGTGGGCGTGGAACGCCTGGATCACCAGCGCGGCGAAGCGCCGGGAGGCCGTGACCCGGGCGGCCGTGGAGGTGGCCGGGATGCCCCTGTTGGCCGTGAGCATGAGGATCAGGTCGTCCAGGACGAAGTCGGGGCGCAGGTGGCCGGTGTCCTTGGCGCGGCGGGCGAGTTCGGCGAGCGAGTCAAGCGCGCGCCGCCGGTTCGCGGCGACGTCCGTCGCGTCGGGGAAGGCCGACAGGAAGGCGCCGGTGAAGCCTCGATTGCGGGAGTGCAGCTCACAGATCCTCTCGATCACCAGGCGGAATCCGCGCCACGGATCCGGGTCGGCGCATCCCTCCTCGACGATGGCGTGGCACGCGCGCATCTCGTCGGCGAAGGCCTCGGCGACCAGCGTCTGCTTGGTCGGGAAACGGCGGTAGAGGGTGGCGGGGCCGACTCCGGCCCGCCGCGCGATCTCCCGCATGGAGGCGTTCAGGCCTTCGGCGGCGAACAGCGCGCGGGCCGCGTCGAGGATGCGCTCCCGGTTGTCCAGGGCGTCGGCGCGCAGGATGTGAGGCAAACGGTCACCCACCGCTCTCACTTTAGCCGAGCGCACGGCGGCGGCCGTTAGCGTCCGGGCCAGTGTCCCGACCGATCCCAGAAATGCGGAGACGACAGTGAAGGCAGTCGCGATCCAGGCGTTCGGCAGTCCCGAAGGCATGAAGGTCATCGACCTCCCCGCCCCGGTGCCCGCCGCCGGGCAGGTGCTGATCGCCACCGAGGCGATCGGCGTGGGCGGCGTCGACGCCGTGATCCGGCGTGGGGCTCTGGCCGCCCACGGCTTCGCCGAAGGCCATGTGCCCGGCGGCGAGGTGGCGGGCACCGTGACCGCCGTCGGCGACGGCGTCGGCATCTCCTGGGTCGGCCGGCGGGTGTGGGCGTCCACCGGCGTGGGCGGCGGCTACGCCGAACAGGCGATCGCTCCGGTCGGGGAGGTCCTTCCCCTCCCCCCGGGCCTGTCCGCCGTCGACGCGGTGACGCTCGGCGGCCCGGGGGTGGTGGCCCACTTCGCGCTCGCCCATGCGCGTTTCGCTCCCGGCGAGTCGGTGCTGGTGCGCGGCGCGGCCGGCAGCATCGGGATCACGGCGGTCCAGCTCGCGGCTCGTGGCGGCGCCGCCGCGGTGGCGGTCACGACGTCGTCGGCCGAGCGCGGGGACCGCCTTCGCACGCTCGGCGCGACCCACGCGCTGGACCGCTCGGGCAACGGAGACGAGGACGCTCCCGCCGGCTACGACGTCGTCCTCGACGTCGTCGCCGGCGTCGGCATGCCCGCCTTCCTCGGACGGCTCAACCCGAACGGCCGCATGGTGGTCGTCGGCGTGGTCGGAGGGCAGCCTCCGGCGGACTTCGGGACGACGATCATGGCGGCGTTCCGCAGGTCGTTGTCGTTCGCCACCTTCAGCGCCGGCACCGTGGCCGGGCCCGCCCGGCGTGCCGTGAGAACCGAGCAGTTCGCCGCCGCGAGCCGGGGCGAGCTGCGGACGGTGGTGCACGAGGTGCTGCCGCTGGAGCACGCCGTGCCGGCGCACCGGAAGATGGACGCCGGCGAGGTGTTCGGCAGGATCGTGCTGACGCCGTAGCCCTCGCGGTTCACGCGGGGGTCGCCGGTCACACGATCTCGTGCCCGTACGCGTCGGACAGCGGCCGGAGGTCGGGGACCCCGAACGCCGCGCACATCGCCGCGAACCGCTCGGCCTTGTCCTCGCCGTACCGCCGGACGTGGGCCGCGTAGGCGCCGGCGCTGACGAACCTCGGCGGCTCGGTCTTGCTGTGGAACTTGTCGGCGAACATCACGAGCTCCTCCTCGGCCGACTCCGCGAGGTAGTCGGCGGGAGGCAGCGGCAGGCCCTGCCGCAGCACGTCCGCGCGGCTGATTCCCACTCCCGTGTGGTGGGAGCAGAACCGGCACAGGATCTCGGGCAGGCCCTCCGCGCGGAGCAGTTCGTGGCCGAGGATCCCGTGGCGTACGTAGCCCGCGTGGCCGAGCCGTCCGTCGTCGTCGTAGAGCAGGTAGACCCCGATGTCGTGCAGGAGGCTGCCGGCCTTCACCAGCTCGGCGTCGACGTCGAGGCCGGCGCGGTCCGCCAGGTCCAGGGCGATCGCGCAGACGATCTCGCAGTGGGTGTGGACGAGCTCGAACGCCTCCTGCGTGGGCGCGTGTGCCGCGTGCAGCGCCCGGATCTCGGCGTCCGTCGGAAGTCGCGGGCGCGGGGTGCGCGAGGCGTCCGTCACGAGCTGGGCACCCGTTCGCCCAGGCTCTCGCGCAGGCCCCTGATCTCCTCGCGCAGGGCCGACAGCTCGGCGAGCGTGGAGCGGTCGTCCCTGGCCTCCTCCTCCATGGCGCTCACCACGACCGCGATGAAGAGGTTCAGCACGACGAAGGTGCAGACCAGCACGAACACCACGAAGTAGAGCCACGACGAGGGGTGTGTCCGCATCAGCTCGCGGTTGATCTCCGACCAGCCGTCCCCCGTCATGACCTGGAAGAGGGTGTACAGCGAGGTGGGCAGGTCGCCGAAGTACTCGGGCGCGGCGGCGCCGTACAGCTTGGTGCCCATGACGGCGGCGACGTACAGGACGAGGCCGAGCAGGACGACGATCGAGGTCATCCCGGGGATGGCGGTGAGCAGCGCGGAGACCACCCGGCGCAGCGACGGCACCACCGAGATCAGCCGCAGCGCCCGCAGGACGCGCAGGGCCCGCAGCACCGACAGGCCGCCCGCGGTGGGGAGGAACGAGAGGCCGATGATCAGCACGTCGAAGACGTTCCAGGGGTCACGGAGGAACCGCCACCGGTAGACGTAGATCTTGGCCAGAATCTCCGCCACGAAGACGTACAGCGCGACGTGGTCGGCGACGTGCAGTTCCGTGCCGTACCGGGCGACCGCCTCGGCGGAGGTCTCGACGCCCAGCGTGGCCGCGTTGAAGAGGATCACCACGGTGATCGCCTGCTGGAACCGCCGCGACTCGATCAGGCGGCGGACACGTTCACGCACGAAGGACTCCTGGGGGGCCATGGAAGATCGTCACAGAGCCTAGTGCCACCGCCCGACATATCCCGCTCCCGTCGGCCGGTCGAGCGTCCCGCCGCGGCACCCGACGGGGCCGGTGCTTTCGCTACGCTGGCCCGCGGAGCCGTGATCGCGATGGATGAGGGGCTGCATGGCCGGAAGTCCGTTACGTACCGGAGACCCCGAACGGCTGGGTGACTACCGCCTCGTCGGCCGCCTGGGAGAAGGCGGCCAGGGCGTGGTGTATCTCGGCGAGACGCCTGACGGGGAGAAGGTGGCGGTGAAGGTCGTACGGACGCGGCCGTCCACGGGCATTCCCACGTCCTTCACCAGGGAGCTGGCCGCGGCACGCCAGGTGGCGGAATTCTGCACGGCGCGCATCCTCGACGCCAGGCTGGACGCCGACCCGCCCTACATCGTGAGCGAGTTCGTCGACGGTCCGTCGCTGCAGCAGGTGATCGAGAGCAACGGCCCGCTCAGGGGCGCGGTACTGCACCGGCTGGCCATCGGCACCATCACCGCCTTGGCGGCCGTCCACGCAGCGGGGGTGGTGCACCGCGACTTCAAGCCGAGCAACGTGCTGACCGGCCCCGACGGGCCGCGCGTCATCGACTTCGGCATCGCCCGGCTGGTCGACGCCTCGGCCACCACCGGTCCCGCTGCCGGCACCCCGCCGTACATGGCCCCCGAGCACTTCCGCGGCGAACGGATCGGGCCTCCGGCGGACGTGTTCGCCTGGGGCTCCACCATCACGTACGCGGCCACGGGAGCGCCGCCGTTCGGCCGGGACACGCCCGCGGCCGTCGCCTACCGGATCGTGCAGGGCGAACCCGTCCTCGGTGATCTCACGGACGGGCTGCGCGACCTGGTGGAACGCTGCCTGGACAAGGATCCGGCACGCCGGCCGACCTCCCGCGAGGTGCTCTTGACCCTCCTGGACGACGTCCCGTCGTCCGGCGGGGACATCGCGGCGCTCCGATTGGGCCGGCAGGCGGCGGGTCAGGTCACGCCGGAGACGACGGGCGGCGGGGAGCGCCGGCTTCCCCGCCGGGCGCTGCTGGCCGGCACGGGCGCGGTGGTCGCGGCCCTCGCCGGAACCTGGATCGCGGTCGATCGCCTGCCCGGCCGGACCGTGGCCGGGGGCGCGGGGCCGTCCGCGCCGGGGCCCGGAACCTCGCCCGCGCCCGGCTCCTTTCCACCCTCCGCGGCTTCGGGCGGGCCCACCGCGAGCGCCACGGCTCCCGGGGAAAGCGCTTCGCCGTCCGCGGGCCCCGCCGGCACGTCCGCGCCGTCCCCTGTCGCAGCTCCCGCGACCGCGGTGGAGCTGGGCGCGGCGATCGACGCCGCCGTCACGGCCACTCCTTCCGCGAGGTTCGCCTGTCGCGGGGCGTTCTCGGAGAGCGACACCTACCTGGAGGCCGAGGGCCGATACACCCACGATGCCGCCGGCCGGTACGACACCGGCTCCTACGACATGCGCGTCACCTATCCGGGAAGCGAGCGGAAACGCGTCGTCGTCATCGCCGGCGACGTCCATCTTCCGGACGGCGAGAAGCTGCCGCTGGATCTCGACCCGCAGGGGGATGCCGCCCGCCGCCACGACAGCGCGGCGGCGGGCGCCGCGCTGTTCATCCTCGTCGGCTCCATCGCCACGATCCTGACCCTTGTGGGCGCCAGTCCGAGGGTCTACCGCTCCGGGAAGGACGGCAGGACGTACGCGGGCGGCGTCCAGGTCGCGGACACCGGTTACCCGCTGCGCGAGTTCCTCGCGAGCTGGCTGAGCCCGGCGCGGGGTCTGGACAGGTCCCGCATCTCCTACACCCTGACGCTCGGCCAGGACGACCTTCCGGTCAGGTTCGTGTTCGCCTGGAAGGCGTCCCTGCCGGGGCGGGGACCGGACTCCTCGTCCTTCACGACGACCTACCGGGGATGGGGCCCGGCCCGGCCGATCGTCGCCCGGGCTTCCTGAGACCGGCTTCCTGAGACCGGCTTCCTGGGATCAGCGGGCGGCGGCGTCCACGGCCCGGGCCGACAGGACGTGGTCGAGGACCATGAGGGCGCAGCCGGTGATGCCCGCGCCGGGCCCGAGGTGGCTGCGCTCGATGCGCAGGCTGCGGGTGGCGAGCTGGGTGGAGCGCCGGTAGACGACCTCGCGCACGCCGGACACCAGCGGCTGGAACATCTCGGCGACGTCGCCGCCGAGGACCACGACCGCGGGGTTGAGCAGGTTGACCGCGCCCGAGATGACCTCGCCCAGCCAGCGGCCGGCCTGCCGCACCACGGCCATGGTCTCCGCGTCGCCGGCCCGGACCAGGGCGGTCACGTCGGCGAGCGAGGTCACGTCGCGGCCCTTGGCCCGCAGGTCGCGCAGGATCGCGGTGCCGCTGGCGACCGAGTCGACGCAGTCGAGGTTGCCGCAGCGGCACAGCACGCCCCCGCCGTCCCGCACCGGGATGTGCCCGATCTCCCCGGCCGCGCCGAGCGCTCCGCGCAGGATGCCGCCACCGGAGATCACACCCGCGCCGATGCGGGTGGAGACCTTCACGAACAGCAGGTCGTCGAGTTCGGAGGCGTAGACGACGCGGTGCTCGCCCATGGCGATGACGTTCACGTCGTTGTCCACGAGCACCGGCACGCGGAACCGCTCGGCGATGATCGGCGGGATCACCACGCCGGTCCAGCTCGCCATGACGCGGGCGCTCTCGACCCGCCCGGCGGCGAACTCCACGGTCGCCGGAACGCCGAGCCCGATGCCGACGACGTCGTCCCGCCCGTCGAGCAGCTTCTCCCAGGTGTCCATCAGCAGGGGCAGCACGACGTCCGGCCCCTCCTCGACGTCGATGTCCAGGTCGGTGCGGTGCCGCACCTCGCCCGCGAGGTCGCACAGCGCGATCTGGGTGCGGCGGGCACCGAGCGAGGCCACCGGGACGACTCCCCCGGAGGCGGCGAAGCGCAGCCGTACGGGCGGGCGGCCCCCGGTGGACGGCCCTTCGGCGTCCTCCACGATCAGCCCGCGCTGGAGCAGGTCGGCGACGCGGTGCGCGACGGCCGGCCGGGACAGGCCCGTCACACGGCCGATGTCGGCACGCGTCATCGCCTCCCCGCTCCGGATGAGCTGGAAGACCTCGCCGGTTGTGGCTATACGTGACATCGAGCGTAAGTGAAGCACAGGAACTCACCTAAGTTCAACGACTTATTCATTCTGAGTTACAAAACTAGGCTTGATAAGTCGCATAACTTCCGGATACTGTCCCATCCGTGCCCAATCGACACCTGGTGCCCGATCATCGGATCGGGGCCGGACGTGCCGCCGGGCACACGTCCCGGGACGACGTCCCGGGGCGCGTTCGACCCCGCCTCGCGGCGGCACCGGCAGGAGGAGGACCTTCCGTGACGCACCCCGTTATCACCGAGGTCACCGAGCGCGTGGTGACGCGCAGCCGCGAAAGCCGTGGGGCCTACCTGGAGCGGGTGCGCCGCGCCGGGGCCGAGCTGCGTGAGCGGGGGCCGGCCCGGGGGCGGCTCGGCTGCGCCAACCTGGCCCACGGTTTCGCGGCCGCGCCCGCCGAGGACAAGCTCGACCTGCGCGGTACGGCGAAGCCCGGCGTGGCCATCGTGACGTCGTACAACGACATGCTGTCGGCGCACCAGCCGTACGAGACCTACCCGCCGGAGCTGAAGCGGGCGGTCCGCGACGCGGGCGGCGTGGCGCAGGTGGCGGGCGGCGTGCCCGCGATGTGCGACGGCGTCACCCAGGGCCGGGCGGGCATGGAGCTGTCGCTCTACAGTCGCGACGTGATCGCGATGGCGACGGCGATCGCGTTGTCGCACGACATGTTCGACGCGGCCCTGCTGCTCGGGGTCTGCGACAAGATCGTTCCGGGGCTGCTCATCGGCGCCTTACGGTTCGGGCACCTACCGGCGATGTTCGTGCCCGCCGGGCCGATGACCTCGGGCCTGCCCAACAAGGTCAAGGCCAGGGCGCGGCAGGCCTTCGCCGAGGGCAAGATCGGCCGCCTGGAGATGCTCGACGCCGAGGCGGCGTCCTACCACTCCCCCGGCACCTGCACGTTCTACGGCACCGCCAACTCCAACCAGCTCCTCATGGAGGTCATGGGCCTCCACCTGCCCGGGGCCACGTTCGTCAACCCGCACACCGAGCTGCGGCACGCGCTGACCAGGGCGGCGGCGCGGCGGGCGGTCGAGATCACCCCGCACGGCGCGGAGTACACGCCCGTCGCCGAGGTCGTGGACGAGAAGGCGATCGTCAACGCGGTCGTCGCGCTGCTCGCCTCCGGCGGCTCCACCAACCACACGATGCACCTGGTCGCCGTGGCGGCGGCCGCCGGAATCGAGCTGACCTGGGACGACATGGCGGACCTGTCCAAGGTCGTGCCGCTGATCACCCGCATGTACCCCAACGGCCAGGCGGACGTGAACCACTTCCAGGCCGCGGGCGGCATGGCGGTGTTCATCGGCGACCTGCTGGACGCCGGGCTGCTCCACGAGGACGTGCTCACGGTCGCCGGGCGCGGCCTCGGCCACTACCGGTCCGCGCCCGCGCTCAAGGAGGGCGCGCTGGTGTGGGAGGAGCGGACCGAGCCCGGCACCGACACCGAGGTCCTGCGGCCGGTCGCCGAGCCGTTCTCCCCCGACGGCGGCATCCACATGCTGTCGGGCAACCTCGGCCGGGCGGTGAGCAAGGTCTCCGCCGTCAAGCCCCAGCACCTGGTGATCGAGGCCCCGGCCAAGGTGTTCGACGACCAGCTCGACCTGCTCGCGGCGTTCGAGCGGGGCGAGCTCGACGGGCAGGACTTCGTGGCGGTCGTGCGCTACCAGGGCCCCCGGGCCAACGGCATGCCCGAGCTGCACAAGCTCACGCCGCCGCTGGCCGTCCTGCTCGACCGCGGCCAGAAGGTGGCCATCGTCACCGACGGCCGCATGTCCGGCGCCTCGGGGAAGGTCCCCGCGGCGATCCACCTGTCCCCCGAGGCCGCCGACGGCGGGCCGATCGCGCTGGTGCGCGACGGCGACGTGATCCGCCTCGACTCGGCCGCCGGGACGCTCACCGTGCTCGCCGACCTCACCGGGCGTACGCCCGCGGGCGCGCCGCTGACCGACGAGCAGTGGACCGGCACCGGCCGCGAGCTGTTCGCCTCCTTCCGCCGCGCGGTCGGCCCCGCCGAGCGCGGGGCGAGCGTCTTCGGAGGTGCCGCGTGAGCCTTCCCTGGCTGGTCGCGGACATCGGCGGAACCAACGCCAGGTTCGGTTTGGTGACGCGGCCCGGAGGGCAGCCGGAGGCGGTAGCCGTACTCGACGTTTCCCAGCATCTCGGCCTTGCCGATGCCGTAGCCGCCTATCTCGCAGACCATGCGGGCGGAGTTCGGCCGGGGGCCGCGTGCCTGGCGATCGCCGGTCCGGTCGACGAAGACCGGTACCGGCTGACGAACGCGGGGTGGTCGGGATCCGTGGAGGAACTCGGCATCCCGCGCACGGTGCTGCTGAACGACTTCGAGGCGCTGGCGATCTCACTGCCGCACCTGGCGGGCGACGACCTCGTGCCGCTCGGCGGACCCCCGCCGACGGCGGGCCTGACCAAGGCCGTGCTCGGGCCCGGCACCGGGCTCGGAGTGGCCGGGCTGGTCCCCGTGCGCGAGGGCTGGCAGCCGGTGGCCGGCGAGGGCGGGCACGTCGCCGTCCCCGTCGTCACGGATCTGGAGATGGAGATCGTCCGGGCGCTGCGGGCGGACGGCCTGCCGTACGTGGACGCCGAGCACCTGCTTTCGGGCACCGGGCTGCCACGGCTGTACCGCGGCCTCGCGCTCGCGCGCGGCGTCACGCCCGAACCGCGGACGGCCGCCCAGATCACGGCGGCGCATATCACCTCCTCGGACGACCCGCTCTGCGCCGAGACCGTCGAGGTCTTCCTCGCCCTGCTCGGCGGTTTCGCCGGCGGAGTGGCGCTCACCCTCGGCGCGCGGGGCGGGGTCTATCTGGGCGGCGGCGTGCTGCCCCGTCTGGTCGCGCGGATCCCGGGCAGCGCGTTCCGGGCCCGGTTCGAGACGACCGCGCCGGCGCTGTCGGAGTACGCCGCCGCGATCGCCACCTCACTGATCATCGCCGAACAGCCGGCGCTTACGGGCGCGGCCGCCTGGCTCGCCCAACGATTCCCCCATGTGGAGCGTGTATGAGCAACCTTCTCGACCTCGCGCCGGTCGTCCCGGTGGTCGTCCTCGACGACGCCGAGAGCGCCGTCCCTCTCGCCCGGGCCCTGGTGAACGGGGGCCTGCCGGTCATCGAGGTCACGCTGCGGACCCCGGCCGCCCTCGACGCCATCCGGCGGATCGCCGCCGAGGTGCCGGAGGCCGTCGTCGGCGCGGGCACCGTGCGCTCGCCGGAGGACGTGGAGGCCGCGACGGAGGCCGGCGCCCGGTTCCTCGTCTCCCCCGGCACCACGCCCGGTCTGCTCGCGGCCATGCTCGCCGCCGGTGTGCCGTTCCTGCCGGGCGTCGCCACGGCCACCGAGGCGATGACGCTGGCCGAGCGCGGGGTGCGCGAGCTGAAGTTCTTCCCCGCCGAGCCCGCCGGGGGCGTCACGTACCTCAAGGCGCTGAGCGGCCCGCTGCCCGACGTGCGGTTCTGCCCCACGGGCGGGATCACCCCGTCGAACGCCCCCGCCTACCTCGCCCTGCCGAACGTCGGCTGCGTCGGCGGCAGCTGGCTCACGCCGCGCAGCCTGGTGACGGCGGGCGACTTCGCCAGGATCGAGAAGCTCGCGTCCGAGGCCGCCGCGCTGCGCCCCTGAGCGCTCCCTGAGTCTCCTCAGCTCGCCGGTCCGTCCTTCCTCCCTCGGCGGAGCCGGTGACCATGCCCGTGCCCGTGACCCGGGCACGTCCATGGGTGCCGGGCCCGTGACCGCTCACCGGCGGTCGCGGGCCCGGCGTCGTCTCACCCCGCGCTCACAACTCCGGCACCCGGTCTCACGGCGCCCGGTCTCACGGCGCGGCCGGCAGCGCGTCCAGGGCGATCGGGTCCTCGTGGGTGCCCACGCTGGTGCACGCGTGCGCCCCGGCCACGGCGGCCAGCCGTACGCACTCCTCCAGTGGCCGGCCGGTCAGGCGGCCGTACAGGAAGCCGGACACGAACGCGTCCCCGGCGCCGTTGCTGTCGGCCACCGGTCCGGGCAGCGGAGCCGCGGGGAAGCGCCGGACGCGCCCGCCGGCGAGCACGTGGCAGCCCTCGGCCCCGGCCGTGCACACGACCACCGACGCCCGGCCCCGCTCCGCGATCGACCGCATGACCTCCTCCCGCCGCCCGCCGAGCTTCACCGCGGACAGGAAGACCAGGTCGGAGGAGTAGGCGAAGTCCTCGTGGTGCGGGTTCTCCCCGTCCCAGTCGTGCAGGTCGGTCGAGACCGTCGTCCCGTCCGGGATGTCGGCGTACACATGCCGGGCGAAGTCCACGATCGAGACGTGGACGTGCCGGGCCTCCCGGAGGGCGGGCAGGTAGAGGTCGCGCGGCATGCGCTGGCCGGGGACGACCCGGGGGTCGAAGAGCGACAGCCGCCTGCCGGCGGAGTCCACCAGCAGGACGCTGCGGCGGGTGCCCGCCTCCGACACCGCGTGGGAGAAGTCCACGCCGCGGGCGGCGAGATGGCCGCGGATCAGCGCGCCCTGGGGGTCGTCGCCGATCAGGTCGACGAACTTCACCCGCAGGCCGAGCGCGTGGCAGCCGAGGGCGACCCCCGCGCCGGTGTTCCCGATCCGGTCCACGACGGGCGGCACGGCGTAGGTGTCGGCGTACGGCAGGGGCAGTTCCGGCACGTAGACGGTCGTGTCGACGCCGGCGCCGCCGACGACGAGGACATCCAGTGCATGATCACGGAGGGCGTCGTTCGAGGTCACACGGGTTCCAAGGGATTCAGTGCATGGTCACGAAGGGTGGATGCGCAGGTCGGCGGCCGTCTGTGCGACTAACTACAAGATCACGGTGGGGGTGTGGGGGTGTGGGGGGTGGGGGTCAGCGGTTGACGAGGGGGCCGGAACTGGTGGAGCCGCGCACCACGAGCTCGGGCTGGTAGACCAGCTCGACGTGCTTGGCCGGGCTGCCGCCGATCTCCTCGAGGAGCGTCTCGACTGCCGCGGCCGCCATCGCGCCGATCGGCTTGCGCACGGTCGTCAGCGGCGGGTCGGTGAAGGCCATCAGCGGCGAATCGTCGAACCCGACGACCGACACGTCCCCGGGCACGGACAGCCCCCGCTCGCGGGCGGCGCGGATCGCGCCGAGCGCCATGAGGTCGCTGGCGCAGAAGACGCCGGTGCAGCCGCGGTCGAGCAGCGCCGCGGCGGCGGCCTGCCCGCCCTCGACGGAGAACAGCGAGTGCTGGATCAGGTCGTCGACGTCGGTCAGGCCGAGCAACTGGGCCATCGCCTGCTGGAAGCCCTCGATCTTGCGGATGACCGGGACGAACCGCCGCTGCCCCAGCGCGAGGCCGATGCGCTCGTGCCCGAGGTCCACCAGGTGCTGCACGGCCAGGCGCGCGGCGAGCCGGTCGTCGGGCGAGATGAACGGCGCGGGGATGGCCTCGTTGTAGCCGTCCACGAACACGATCGGCAGGCCGCGGTCGGTGAGCCGGGTGTAGCGGTCCATCCGCGCGGTGGTGTCGGCGTGCAGGCCGGACACGAAGACGATGCCGGACACGCCCCGGTCGAGCAGCATCTCGGTGAACTCGTCCTCGGGCGCGCCACCGGGCTCCTGGGTGCACAGGATCGGCGTGTAACCGTGCTGGATCAGCGACTTCTCCATCGCCTGGGCGAACGCCGGGAAGATCGGGTTGCCGAGCTCCGGGATCACCAGGCCGATCAGGCCGTTGCTGCGCTGGCGCAGCCGCTGGGGACGCTCGTAGCCCATCAGGTCGAGGGCGGTGAGCACGGCCTGGCGGGTGGCCGGGGAGACCCCCGCCTTGCCGTTGAGCACACGGCTCACCGTCGCCTCGCTGACTCCGGCCTGAGCAGCGATGTCGGCGAGCCGTGTGTTGTTCATGAGCATTACTTTAGACATTGTTCCCGGTCCACCAGGTGGCGGAGTCGGGCGCGAGCCGCACGACCGCGCCGGACGTCTCCGGCCCTCCGCTGGCCAGCAGCAGGTCGCCCGGCGCCCCGATCTCCACCCACTCGGACGTCATGTTGAGGACGCAGGCGAACGACTCGCCGCGGCGGAACGCCAGCGTGCCGGCCGGGCTGTCGAGCCAGGTCAGCGTGCCGTCGCCCAGCTCCGGGTGCTCCCGCCTGAGGGCGAGCGCGGCCCGGTAGAGGCTGAGCGTCGAGGCGCCGTCGCGCAGCTGCGCCTCCACCGAGAGGGTGTGCCAGTCGGCCGGCATCGGCAGCCAGCTCTCGTAGATGCCCGGCGGGGTGAAGCCGTACGGCGGCTCGCCCGCGGCGGTCCACGGCAGCGGCACCCGGCAGCCGTCCCGGCCGCTGTCGGGGTCGCGCAGCCGCTGGGGGTCCTGGAGGTACTGCTCGGGCAGGTCGAGCACCTCGGGCAGCCCGAGCTCCTCGCCCTGGTAGATGTAGGCCGAGCCCGGCAGCGCCAGCATGAGCAGCGCCGCCGCCCGCGCCCGGCGCAGGCCGCGCTCGCCGCCGCCGTACCGCGTGACGTGCCGCTTGACGTCGTGGTTGGACAGCACCCAGGTCGGGGGCGCGCCCACCAGCGCCGACGTGCGCACCGACTCGTCGATGACCTCGCGGAAGCGGCCGGCCTCCCAGGGCGTCTTGAGGAAGTGGAAGTTGAACGCCTGGTGCAGCTCGTCCGGGCGGACGTAGTTGGCCAGCCGCTCGGGCGAGGGCGCCCACGCCTCGGCCACCCCGATCCGCTCGCCGTCGTAGGAGTCGAGGATGCGGCGCCACGTCCGGTGGATCTCGTGCACGCCGTCCTGGTCGAAGAACGGCACGACCTGCTCGCCGATCATCTCGGCCTGGCCCGAGGCTCCCACGTCGGGCAGGCCGGGCGCCTTGACCATGCCGTGCGCCACGTCGATGCGGAAGCCGTCCACGCCGAGGTCCAGCCAGAACCGCAGCACGTCGGCGAACTCCTCGTGCACCTCCGGGTGCTCCCAGTTGAGGTCCGGCTGCTCGGGCGCGAACAGGTGGAGGTACCACTGCCCGTCCGCCACCCGGGTCCAGGCGGGCCCGCCGAAGATCGACTCCCAGTCGTTGGGCGGCAGCTCGCCCGCCGCGCCCTTGCCCTCGCGGAAGATGTAGCGCTCCCGCTCCGGGCTGCCGGGCCCGGCCCGCAGCGCCGCCTCGAACCAGGGGTGCCGGTCGGAGGTGTGGTTGGGCACCACGTCCACGATGATCCGGATGCCCAGCCTGTGGGCGTCCGTGATCAGCGCCTGGGCGTCGGCCAGCGACCCGAAGATCGGGTCGACGTTCCGGTAGTCGGCCACGTCGTACCCGAAGTCGGCCATCGGCGAGGGGTAGAAGGGCGTCAGCCAGATCGCGTCCACGCCGAGGTCGGCCAGGTACCGCAGGCGGCTGCGCACGCCGAGCAGGTCGCCGATCCCGTCGCCGTTGCCGTCCGCGAAGCTGCGGACGTACACCTGGTAGATCACCGCGTCGCGCCACCACCTGGTCGTGACCGCGGACGGCTGGACGGCGAGTTCGGTCATTGGGATCCCCCGATTCTCATATGAGGTCACGCCTTCGTCGCGCCGGCCGTCAGGCCGGTGACGAGGTGGCGCTGGACGAGCAGGAAGACGGCGGCCGCCGGGATGGCGATCAGCACCGACGAGGCCGTGAGCAGGCCCCACTCCGCCTTGTGCTGGCCGACGAACTGGCTCAGGCCGACCGCGAGCGTGTACTTGTCGTCGCCCGTCATGAACGCGGTCGCGTACGCGACCTCCGCCCAGGCGGTGATGAACGAGTAGAACGCGGCCACGGCCAGGCCGGGCTTGGCCAGCGGCAGGATGAGCCGCCAGAACGTGCCGAACGGGGTCAGGCCGTCCACCCGGCCCGCCTCGTCGATCGTCACCGGGACGGTGTCGAAGTAGCCCTTCATCATCCACGCGCAGAACGGCACGGTGGAGGTGAGGTACGCGATGACCAGGGACGGGAACTGGTTGATCAGCCCGAGGCCGGCCATCAGGTTGTAGATCGGCACGATCAGGATCGCCACGGGGAACATCTGCGTGATCAGCAGCATCCACATCACCGAGCGGAACCCGGGGAAGCGGAAGCGGCTGACCGCGTAGCCGGTCGTGGCCGACAGCAGCACGCCGAGCACGGCCGTGATCAGCGAGACGATCACGGCGTTGGCGGCCCAGGTGAGGAACCGGGTCTCCCCGAGGACCTGCGTGTAGTTGGCGAGCGTGGGGTGGTCGATCGGCGCGACCGACGCGGTCTCGATGACCGTGCGCGGCTTGAGCGAGGTCAGCACCAGCCACGCGACCGGGAACACCGACACGATGCTCGCGGCGATCAGCGTGAGGTGCAGGGCGGCCGACTTGGCGGGGCTGCGCCTGTCGCGGCTCCACGTGCCGGCGCGGGCGGGGGCGGCGGCGGGGGCCGGGGCGCTCACCATGCCTCCCCCTGCTGCCTCAGCGCGCGCTTGTAGACCGCGGCCAGCACCACGAGCAGGGCGAGGATCACCATGCCCCAGGCGGCGGAGCCCGAGTAGTTCCTGATGCCCTCGAACGCCTGGCGGTAGGCGTACGTCACGAGAATCTCCGTGGAGCCGCCCGGTCCTCCCCTGGTCAGGAGGTAGATGACCGGGAACTGGTTGAACGTCCAGATCGTGCCGAGCAGGACGACCGTGCTGGACACCGGGCGCAGGCCCGGCACCGTGATGTGGCGGAACCGCTGCCACGGCGAGGCGCCGTCGACCTCGGCGGCCTCGTACAGCTCGCGCGGAATGGCCTGCAGGCCGCCGAGCAGCGCGAGCATCATGAACGGCACGCCCAGCCACACGTTGCAGGCGATCACCGAGACCTTGGCCCAGAACGGGTCGTCGAGCCAGCTGACGCCGGCGAACCCGGCGGCCCGCAGCATTGCGTTGACCACGCCGAACTCGCCGTTCAGCAGGTAACGCCAGATGAACGCGGACACGAAGGCCGGCACCGCCCACGGCAGCACGAGCAGGATCCGGTAGAACGACCGCAGCCGCATGGGCCGGTTGAGCAGCAGCGCCAGGCCGAGGCCGATCCCCACGTGCAGGGCGACGCACACGACGGTCCACACGATCGTCCAGGTCAGCCGGCCGAGGAACTCCGACGAGGTGAGGATGTCGGTGTAGTTCTTCAGGCCCACGAACTCATAGGTGGACGGGATGACGTTCATCCCGATCGTGCGGCCCATGTTGCCCTCGGTCGCGTCGGTGAGCGACAGGTAGATCCCCCGGACGAGCGGGTAACCGACCAGCACCAGCGTCACGACGACGACCGGCGCGATCATCGCCCAGGCGTACCAGTGACGCGACAGGAGGCGCCGCGCCCCACTGCGGGGCGCGGCCCTTCTCGTCACGACGACGTCAGCCGTCATCGCCTACAGGCTCCAGCCCTTGAGGATGCCCTGGTAGGCGGTGGCGACGTCCTTGAGCATGGGCTCGGTCGTCGTCTGCCCGCCGGCGAGCTTCTGGTAGCCCTCCACCAGCGGCTGGAACAGCGAGGCCGCCTCGGGGATCCAGGGACGCTCGACGGCCGTCTCCATCGGCTTCTGCCACTGCGCGATCTTCGGGTTCGCGGTGGCCTCGGGGGCGCTGTAGGCGGGCTGGCGGGTCGGCAGCAGGCCGAGCTTGCCGGCGATCTTCGCCTGGCTCTCCGCGCTCGCCATGTACTGGACGAACAGGTAGGACGCGTCGAGGTTCTGCGAGCCGGCGTAGACCGTGTAGTCGTGGCCGCCCAGCGGCGAGCCCGCCTTCGCCGAGCCGGCCGGGACCGGGGCGACGCCGAAGTTGTCCGGGTTGTCCTTGAACACCTTGCCACCGAGGTTGTCGGCGTTCGACCACGGCCCGTTGAAGATCATCGCGACCTTGCCGTCCTTGAACGCGGTCTCGGCGTTCGTGTAGCTGTCCTGCAGCGCGGGCTTGACGGCGGCCCCGGACGTGATGAGGTCCTCGACGATCTTCACCCCCGCCACGCTCTGCGGGGACGAGATCGTGATCTTCTTGTTCTGGACGTCGACGAAGTCGCCGCCCTCGCCGTAGATGAACGGAAGCAGGAAGTAGGCGTCCACGTTCAGGGCGATGCCGCCGGCTCCGGTCTTCGACTTGACGTCGAGCGCCACCTTCTTGAGGTCGGCCATCGTGGCCGGAGGCTCGTCGTAGCCCGCCTTCTTCAGTAGTTCCTTGTTGTACAGCAGGCCGAGGGTGTCCGTCACCTGCGGCACGCCGTACGTCTTGCCGTTGAACTTGCCGCTGGCCGCGGGCACCGGCAGGAACTCCTCGGGCTTGTCGACGGCCGCGGTGCCGTCCAGCGGCGCGAGGTAGCCGAGCGAGGCGAACTCCGCGACCCAGCCCACGTCGGTGCGCAGCACGTCGGGGGCGCCCGACCCGGACTGCGCCGCGGTCTTGAACTTGTCCCGCGCGTCCGCGAACGGCACGTTGACGTAGTTGACCTTGATCTTCGGGTACTTGGCCTCGAAGCCCTTGATGATCTCCTTGAAGACCGGTCCCTCGGTCGTGGCGTCCGAGGTGTCCCACCAGGTGACCGTTCCGGACACCTCGGCGGGAGCGGCACTCTTGGCCGGGGCCGAGCCGGCGTCGCCGGAACCGTCGCCACAGGCGGTGACCGCCAAAGCGAGCGCCGCGGCCACCGCCGCGGACGTGAGGACTCGCCTCATCTGCGTCGCACTCCTTGCTCAGGGGGATTTGAGCGGAACGTAACAGGAGCACGAACGAGGATGAAAGGCCTTACAGAAACTTTCAGCAATTTCGTTACATTCCACGCCCCAGAGGAGGGTGCGGGAGGTCACGACACTCCCCTGACAGCCGCCTTTAACGTGGGGAAAGTCTGGAGTAACGGAAAGTTGCACGTAGATGCCGGATCTTTCACGACACGTATGGACACGGGCACCCGTGACGCGATGTACTACCTCATCATTCACACCGAAGGCTGGGGATCCGGGCGTGCGTGCCCGGGAGGAACGAGCTGGCATGAGCACCGTCGTCCTCGACAATGTGACGAAGATCTACCCGGGGGGGTACCTCGCGGTCGACCGCATGAACCTCCGCGCGGGCGAGGGTGAACTCCTCGTCCTGCTCGGACCGTCGGGCTGCGGGAAGTCCACGCTGCTGCGCATGATCGCGGGCCTGGAGGAGATCACCTCCGGCGACCTGTGGCTGGGCGGGGAGCTCGCCAACCACCTCGCTCCCCGGGACCGGGACGTCGCGATGGTCTTCCAGAACGGCGCTCTGTATCCCCACAAGACGGTGCGCGGCAACCTGTCCTTCCCGCTGGAGATCGCCAAGGCGGATCCGACGATGGTCAAGCAGCGGGTGGTGGAGCTCTCCCGCGCGCTGCACATCGACGAGACGCTGGACCGGCGGCCGGGCACGCTGTCCGGCGGCCAGCGTCAGCGCGTGGCGATGGGCCGGGCGATCGTGCGTCAGCCCTCGCTGTTCCTGATGGACGAGCCGTTGTCCAACTTGGACGCCGGCATGCGCACCGAGTTGCGCATGGAGATCTCGTCGCTCGTGCGGGCCCTCGGGGTGACCACCATCTACGTGACGCACGACCAGGTCGAGGCCCTCACCCTGGCCGACCGCATCGCCATCATGAACCGGGGCGTGCTGCAGGACATCGGCACCCCGGCGCAGGTCTACAACGACCCCGCGACCGCGTTCACCGCCGCGTTCCTCAACTCCCAGCAGCTCAACCTGCTCGCCGCCACGGTCCGTACGCCCCAAAATCAGTACATAATGCTCGACTTCGGGCCACATCAGCTGACCATGCCATGGACCGATCCACGGGCGTACGCCGTGTCCCAGCACACCGGCATGCAGATCATCGTGGGGATCCGCCCCGACGGGCTGGTCCCGGTGCCGGAGAAGACCGAGGGCCCGACGTTCTTCGGACGGGTGCGGACGCTGGAGTACCACGGTCACGAGTGGCTCGCCTACCTCGAGGCCGGGATCCCGGGCGTCGTGGTGCCCGAGCCGCCGGACCGCCGGCAGCTCAACGGTGCGGCGAGCGGCGGCAGGGCGCGGTCGATGATGCGCCGCCTGCTGAACGGTTCCACGCCCCCGGAGGAGGAACCGCCGCCGCCGTTGTCGCAGTCGGGCACCCACCGCCGCGCGGACCTGATCGTCAGGCTCGGCAACCGCCCCGTGTGGCGCGCGGGCGAGCACGGCCGGGTCGCCGTCGACGTCTCCCGGCTCATGCTGTTCACGATGGACGGCAAGCGCATCGACCCGCCCCGCCGCTGACACCGCTCACACCGGCTCTCACACGGGCCCTCACACCGGCCGGCTGACGCCGCCGGCCAGCACGGAGACGATCCCCACCAAGCGGACGATCTTGTCCAGCTCCGCCCGGTGGAACGCCGGCCCCTGGGCGCGCGCCACCACCAGGTGGACGCCGTCCATCGGCACGCTCGCCAGGTGCAGCCCGCCCTCCTCGAACGCCGAGGCGCGCAGCGGGGTGAGATCGGCCGCGGGCACGACCTCCGGCGCCTGCCAGCTGCCGTGGACGATCGTGCCGTCGGCCGAGTCGACCGCCACCGCCCACTCGGCGCTGACGAGGTCGGGCACCGCGTCGACGAGGGTGACGTACGCCCGATGCGGCTCCGCGGCGACGTGGCCGAGCAGATCGTAGTCGGGAGTCGATCCGGGCACCTCCCTGGTCGGCCACACGGCCTCCACTCGCGCGCCCGGGACCACGCCGATCCGCTCGCGCAGCTCTGCGGGCTCGAAGACGCCCGACCAGGAGACGGTGAAGTCGTCCACCGCGCGGCCCGCCTGCCGCTCCAGCACGGTGACCTGCAGGATGTCGGCTCCCAGCACCCCGAAAGCGCGCGCGACCTGGCCGAGCACCCCGGGCCGGTCGGGGAGCGAGACCCGCAGCCGCAGCAACATCCCCACCACCTCCTTCTCGTGCGACACCAACAGTGTCGGACACACGTTTCGCCGCCGTTACGGCGGTGGGTCACGGAATGGCTGCAATGTTTCTGGAAGTTGCAGCAAAGTCTTGCACGAATGTGTACTCATCACTAGCTTCCGGGCCATGGTGACCCCCCAGCACCGGCGTACGCGCGTGCCCACAGCGCTGTCCACCGTCGTGGCACTCGCCGCCGCGCTCATCGCCCCCTGTCTGACGTCTCCCCCGGCGGCATCCGCCCTGGCCGCGCCGGCCCCGGCGGCACCACCGGCGGGCGTCCCGGCCGGCGCGCCGTCCGACGCCGAGCTCGCCCGCGACGCCCCCCGTACGGACCTGTCCCGCGAGCGGCTGTACTTCGCGATGACCGACCGGTTCGCCAACGGCGACCCCGCCAACGACCGGGGAGGGCTGTCCGGCGACCGGCTGACGACCGGCTTCGACCCGGCCGACAAGGGCTTCTACCAGGGCGGCGACCTCGCCGGGCTGATCGGGAGGCTCGACTACATCAAGGGCCTGGGCAGCACGGCCATCTGGCTCACGCCGTCGTTCGAGAACCGGCCCGTGCAGGGCACGGGGGCAAACGCCAGCGCCGGCTACCACGGCTACTGGATCACCGACTTCACCAGGATCGACCCGCACCTCGGCACCAACGCGCAGATGAAACGCCTCGTCAAGGAGGCGCACAAGCGCGGCATGAAGGTGTTCTTCGACATCATCACCAACCACACGGCCGACCTCATCGACTACGCGGAGAAGACCTACAGCTATCGCGGCAAGGCGGCGCACCCCTACGTGGACGCCTCCGGGCGGGTCTTCGACGACCGCGACTACGCCCTGCGCGACGACTTCCCGAAGGTCACCGCCGGCTCGTTCCCGTACACGCCGGTGGTGACGGCGAAGTCGAAGGTGCCGTCCTGGCTGAACGACCCGACCATGTATCACAACCGGGGAAACTCGACCTTCTCCGGCGAGAGCTCCGAGTACGGCGACTTCGACGGCCTCGACGACCTGTGGACCGAGCGCCCCGAGGTCGTCCGGGGCATGACCGACATCTACACGACGTGGGTCAGGGAGACCGGCATCGACGGCTTCCGGATCGACACCGCCAAGCACGTGAACATGGAGTTCTGGCAGCGGTTCGTGCCCGCGCTGCACGGCTACGCCGCACGGCTCGGCAACGACAGGTTCTTCATGTTCGGCGAGGTCTACAGCTCCGATCCGGCGTTCGCGAGCCGCTACACCACCACCGGCACGCTCGACGCCACGCTGGACTTCGGCTTCCAGGAGGCGGCCCGGTCGTACGTGAGCGGCGGCGACGCCGCGAGCCTGAGCAGGCTGTACGCCGGCGACGACTACTTCACCGACGCCGACTCGGGCGCCTCGTCGCTGCCGACGTTCCTCGGCAACCACGACATGGGCCGCATCGGCTACTTCCTCAGGCAGGACGACCCGTCGGCCGGCGACGCCACGCTGCTCGCCCGCGACCGCCTGGCCCACCAGCTCATGTACCTGACGCGCGGCCAGCCGGTCGTGTACTACGGCGACGAGCAGGGCTTCACCGGCGCGGGCGGCGACAAGGACGCACGGCAGCCGATGTTCGCCTCCAGGACGGCCGACTACCTCGACGACGACCTCATCGGCACCACCGCCACCCACGCGACCGGCAACTTCGTCACCACCCACCCCCTCTACACCTCGATCGCCGAGCTGGCCCGGCTGCGCGACCGCTACCCCGCGCTGGCTGACGGCGCGCAGATCGAGCGGCTGGCGAGCGGAGGGGTGTACGCCTTCTCCCGGATCGGCGCGAAGGAGCGGGTCGAGTTCGTGGTGGCGCTCAACAACGGCACGGCGGCCCGGGCCGTGCGGATCCCGACGTACTCGGCCGGCGTCTCCTTCACGCAGGTCTACGGCGGGACAGGACGGCTGACCAACGGGGCCGACGGCACGCTCGCGGTGACCGTGCCGCCGGTGTCGGCCGTGGTCTACCGCGCCGACCGGACCCTGGCCGCCCCCGCCTCGGCGCCGGAGATCTCCCTCACGCTGCCCGGCGCGACGCTGCGGGGGACCGCGGCCGACGACCGGGTGCCGATCACCGCCGAAGTGCCCGGCGCCGGGTTCGCGCAGGTCACGTTCGCCGTCAAGGCGGGCAGCGCGCCGTGGCGGGTGCTCGGCACCGACGACGCCCCCAGCGGGCGCACCTTCCGCGTCTTCCACGACCTGACCGGCGTGCCCGCGGGCACCCCTCTCGCGTACAAGGCGGTCGTCAAGGACGCGGCGGGCCGGTACGCGGGCGCCACGGCGACCGCGACGGCCGGGCCGGAACCCGCGGCCGGGGAGCCGGGCGCGGTCAGGCGCGACCACCTGGTGGTCCACTACAAGCGGGACGACTACGACGGCTGGGGACTGCACGCCTGGGGCGACGTCGACCAGACGGTCGAATGGGGCTCGCCCGTCGCCTTCGCGGGCGAGGACGCGTTCGGCCGCTTCGCCTGGCTGAAGCTGAAGCCCGGCGCCACCGAGGTCGGCCTGATCACGCACAAGGGCGACACCAAGGACCAGGGCGACCGGATGCTCAACCCGGTCCGCACCGGCGAGGTGTGGCTCGTGGAGGGCAGGCCGGACGTGTACGCCTCCCGGGCCGCCGCCGAGGGCCACGCCACGATCCACTACCGCCGCCCCGACGGCGCGTACGACGGCTGGGGCCTGCACCTGTGGGGCGACGCGGTCGCCGACGGCGCGGGCACCGACTGGGGCGCGCCGCGCCCGCCGGACGGGACCGACGCCTTCGGCGCCTTCTGGCGGGTGCCGCTGAAGAACGCCGACGCGCCGCTGAACTACATCATCCACAAGGGCGACACGAAGGACCCCGGGCCCGACCAGTCGTTCGTCCCGGCCCGGCAGCCCGAGGCGTACGTGAACTCGGGCGGGGCCGCGGTCCACGGCAGCGCGGCGGCGGCGCGGAACGTCGCGGTGCTGCACTACCACCGCGCGGACGGCGACTACGACGGCTGGGGCCTGCACTTCTGGGGCGACGCGTCCGGCTCCGTCGAATGGGGCGACCCGCTGCAGCCGGCCGGTGCCGACGCCTTCGGCGTGTACTTCGAGGTGCCGCTCAAGGAGGGCGCGAAGACGCTCGGGTGGATCATCCACAAGGACGACCAGAAGGACCAGCAGGCCGACCAGTCGCTGGACCTCGGCGTGACCGGCCACGAGGTGTGGAAACTGTCAGGTGTGGACGGATACCTGCTGCCGCAGCCCGCGGCCACCGGAGCGGACGCCGACCTGTCCAAGGCCACGGCCCAGTGGATCGACCGGGACACGGTCGCCTGGAAGGGCGGGGTCGCCGAGGCGAACCACTACGCGCTGGCCTACTCCCCCGAGGGCGGCATCGCCTACGAGAAGGGCGGCCTGACCGGAAACGTCCACCTGATCCGCCTGGCGCCGGGCACGCTCGGCGACGCCCAGAAGGCCGCGTGGCCGCATCTGGCGGCGTACGGCGCGCTGAAGGTGGACCCGCGCGACGCGGACCTCGTGCGCGACGCGCTGCGCGGGCAGGTGGTGGCCGTCGAGCGCGGGCCCTCGGGCGCGCTGCTGACCGCCACCGGCGTGCAGATCCCCGGCGTGCTCGACGACCTGTACGCCGGGGCGGCGAAGGTCCCGCTCGGCCCCACCGGCAGCGGCCGGCTGGCGGTGTGGGCGCCCACCGCGCGGAAGGTCGAGCTGGCCCTCCACGACGGCCCGGCCGGCGATCGCAGGACGGTCCACCGGATGCGCAGGGACGACGCGACCGGCGTGTGGTCGATCGACGGCCCGGCGTCGTGGCGGGGCAGGTACTACACCTACCTCGTCACCGTCTACGCCCCGGCCGCCGGGAAGATCGTCACCAACGAGGTGACCGACCCCTACAGCCTGTCGGTCTCGGCGGGCTCGGGGCGCAGCCGGATCGTCGACCTCGACGACCGGTCGCTGCGGCCGGAGGGATGGGCGGGACTGAAGAAGCCCCCCGCGGTGCGCCAGGACCGGGCGTCGATCTACGAGCTGCACGTCCGCGACTTCTCGGCCTCCGACAGCACGGTCCCCGAGGCCGAGCGGGGCACGTACAAGGCGTTCACCGAGGGCGGCAGCGCCGGGATGACCGAGTTGCGGAGCCTGGCGAAGGACGGGCTCACGCACGTCCACCTGCTGCCGGCCTTCGACTTCGCGACCGTGCCCGACCGGAAGGCGGACCGCACAGAGCCGGGGTGCGACCTGGCCGCGCTGCCGCCGGACTCCGACCGGCAGCAGGCGTGCGTGGCGGAGACGGCCGCGAAGGACTCCTTCAACTGGGGCTACGACCCGCTGCACTACACCGTGCCCGAGGGCTCGTACGCGACCGACCCGGACCGGCGGATCAAGGAGTTCCGCGAGATGGTCGCCGGGCTCAACGGCGCGGGCCTGCGGGTGGTCATGGACGTGGTCTACAACCACACCCACGCCTCGGGGCAGGACCCCGGCAGCGTGCTCGACCGCGTCGTCCCGGGCTACTACCACCGGCTCATGGACGACGGCACGGTGGCCACCTCCACCTGCTGCGCCAACACCGCCCCCGAGCACGCCATGATGGGCCGGCTCGTGGTCGATTCGATCGTCACCTGGGCGAAGCAGTACAAGGTCGACGGCTTCCGGTTCGACCTGATGGGTCATCACCCCAAGGCGAACATCCTCGCCGTGCGGGAGGCCCTCGACGCGCTCACGCCGGGCGAGGACGGCGTGGACGGTAAGTCGATCATCCTGTACGGCGAGGGCTGGAACTTCGGCGAGGTGGCCGACGACGCCAGGTTCGAGCAGGCCACCCAGGCCACCATGGCGGGCACCGGGGTCGGCACGTTCAGCGACCGGCTGCGCGACGCCGTCCGCGGCGGCACGCCGTTCGACGCCGACCCGGGCGTCCGGGGCCTCGGCTCCGGCCTGGCCGACGCCCCCGGGGACCGGCTCGCGCACTACGAGGACCTGGTCAAGCTCGGGCTCGCGGGCAACCTGCGCGACTTCACGTTCACCGGGGCGGCCGGGACTCCGGTCAAGGGCGCGGAGGTCGACTACAACGGCGCGCCGGCCGGGTACGCCGCCGGGCCCGCGGACACGGTGACCTACGTGGACGCGCACGACAACGAGACGCTGTTCGACGCGCTCGCCTACAAGCTGCCGAAGGACACCCCGATGGCCGACCGGGTCAGGATGCAGTCGCTGTCGCTGGCGACGGTCCTGCTCGGCCAGGGCACGGCGTTCGTCCACGCCGGCAGCGAGCGGCTGCGGTCCAAGTCACTCGACCGCAACTCCTACGACTCCGGCGACTGGTTCAACCGCCTGCTGTGGGACTGCCGCCAGGGGAACGGCTTCGGCGGCGGCCTGCCGCCCGCGAAGGACAACGAGGCGCGCTGGCCGTACGCCCGGCCCCTGCTGGCCGACCCCGCGCTGCGGCCGGACTGCGCGGCGATCGGGGCGGCGCGGGCGAGGTTCGGCGAGTTCCTGCGGATCCGCTACTCCTCCCCCGCCTTCTCGCTGGGCTCGGCCGCGGAGATCGGCAGGCGGGTCTCCTTCCCGCCGTCCGGCGCCCCCGGCGTGATCGTCATGCGGATCGACGCCGCCGGCGTCGATCCCGCGAACACCGCGATCTACGTGGTGTTCAACGCCACCGGGAGGACCGCCGCACCGGTCGTGCCCGCGCTGAAGGGCGCCGGGGCCGCGCTGCACCCCGTGCAGGCGGCGTCGGACGACCCGGTGGTCCGGCAGGCGGCGGCGGACCCGGCGACCGGCACGCTGACCGTGCCCGCCCGCACGGTGGCGGTGTTCACCCAGCCGCGGTAGGAGTGGCACCGGGCGCGGGCTCTCCCGCGCCCGGCTCCACGCCACGTCCCGAAACTCGATTGAGCGGGCTCGCGCGGTTTCGTTAGCGTTTCCGGATGCCTTCTCAGCGCCTCCTGCCGCGCTCGGCCCCGGCCGCCTCGGGGATGTCGTCCCGCTCGATCTCCGCGCTGCTGGACCGGCTCGACGCGGGATCCGTGGAGTGTCACTCCCTGATGGTCGTACGCCACGGTCACGTCGTCGCCGAAGGCTGGTGGGCGCCGTACTCGGCCGGACGCCCGCACCTTCTCTACTCGCTGACCAAGTCGTTCACCTCGATCGCCGTGGGGCTCGCGATCGCCGACGGGCTGCTCTCGCTGGACGACCGGGTGGTGGACGTGCTGCCCGAGCACGTCCCGGCCGGCCTCTCCGAGCAGGGCCGCCGCCTCACCGTCCACCACCTGCTGTCCATGACGTCCGGGCACCGTACGGACAGCCTCGAGGCGGCGTGGCGCCTGGAACCGGGCGACCTGGTGAAGGGCTTCCTGCGCGTGCCGTTTCCCGAGGCCGAGGGAACGTGGCACGCCTACGACAACGCGACCACCTTCGTCCTGGCCCGGATGGTGGAACGGGTCACCGGCCGCGGCCTGCCCGAACTGCTCGACGAGCGCCTCTTCCTGCCGATGGGCGTCGATCACGCCGAATGGGACCGGGTGGCGAGCGGCGCCGCCTTCGGATTCCACGGGCTGCACCTCACGACCGAGGCCGTCGCCGCCTTCGGCGAACTGCTGCTGCGCGGAGGCCTGTGGGGCGACCGGCGGCTCGTCCCGCGCGAATGGGTGGAGCTCGCGACCAGACGGCACATCGGCACCCGGCAGGTCGAGGGCTGGTCGGACAACCCCGACGCGTTGTGCGGGTACGGCTACCAGTTCTGGATGTCCCGTCACGGCTACCGCGGCGAGGGCGCCTTCGGCCAGCTGTGCGTGGTCGTCCCTTCGCACGATCTCGTGGTCGCCGTGACCGCCGCCGTGACGCAGGGGGAGGCGATACTCGGCCCCATCTGGGAGTGCCTGCTGCCCGGCGTGGACCAGGCGGCGCGCGATGAGCTCCCGGGAAGCACCGGGGACGACGAGATCCTCGCCGAGCGGCTGCGGCGGCTGTCGTTCGCGCCGGTGCCGGGCTCCGCCGACCCGGAGCGTTCCGTCACGGCGAGACTCGACGCCTCGGCCGGGGATTCGGCGCTGCCCGGCGGAACCACGGTGGCCGTCGATCCCGTGGACGGTGGATGGATCCTGCGGCTCGGACCCTCCCTCGACGTCGAGGCCGGCCACGGCGAATGGCGGGAGAGCGCACCGCTCGGCCGCCCCGTCGTCGCGGCCGGCGCCTGGCAGGGCGGCACGTTCGTCGCCGACCTCTACGTCATCACCACCCCGCACCGGGTCCGGCTGGTGGTCGACGCCGACGCGGGCACGGCGCTGGCGACGTGGAACGTCGTGCCCCTGACCGGCCCCGACCTGGCGGTGCACCTGCGGTCGCCGCTGATGACACGGCCGGACGTCGCGTAGGCGACGCGCCCGGCGGCACGACCCACGACTGGGATATTGGGAGACTTTGAGCAACTTTGGGACGAGCTTTTCGCTGTCGCGAGTTTCCCTAAAGATGACCATGAGTAGCCTCGGGTAATGCTCCTCCCCAGGCGCTCCCCGTCGCTGCGAGCCCGGCTGGCACTCATCGCCACCGGGACCGCGGCGATCCTGCTGATCCCGCTCGCGATCGTGGTGCACGTGCTCGTCCGCGACGCGGTCGCGGACCGCATCTGGGACCGGAGCCTGGACGCCGCCACCCACGTCGCCGCGCAGATCCGCGACGGACGCCTGAGCAACCCCATCCCGCCCGAGAACGGCATCGACCTGATCGAGGTGACGGGGCCGGACGGCCGGATCGTCGCCGAGAGCGCCGCCGCCAGACCTCTGCCGCGCCTGAGCCCGTTACGCACGGCCCCCGGCCGCGAGATCACCCAGACGACCGCCTGCTCGCCCGCCGGGCGCGACTGCCTCTACGTGACCGTGCTGCGGGTGTCCCCGGGCCCCGGCTCGGACCTCGTCTACGCGGGCCGGGCGGCCCCGCCGATCCTCGACGCCCCCTTCACGCTGCCGGCGCTGCTCCTGGCCGCCCTGCTGCTCACCACGCTGGCGGGCTGGACGGCCTACAAGGCCACGGGCCGCGCGCTGCGGCCGGTGGAGGCGATCCGCTCGGAGCTCGCCGAGATCACCGACAGGAACCCCGGCGGCCGCGTGCCCGAGCCGCCCGGCGACGACGAGTTCTCCCGGCTGGCCCAGGCGGCCAACGACGCGCTGTCCCGGCTGGACATGTCGATCCAGCGGCAGCGGCAGTTCGCCGCCGACGCCTCACACGAGTTGCTCACCCCCATCGCCGGGATCCGCGCCCAGCTGGAGAGCGCGCGGCTGCACCCCGAGGACACCGACGAGGCCGTCTGCGCCGCGCTGCGCGACACCGAGCGGCTGGAGGCGATCGTCGCCGACCTGCTCCTGCTCGCCCGGATCCCCACGGTCCCCGAGACCGCCCGGGAGGAGGTCGACCTGTCCCACCTGGTCGTCTGCGAGGTCGAGCGGCGGCGGGAGCGGCTGCCGACCCACCTCCACAACACCCCCGGCGTGGTCGTCAGGGGGCTGCGCCGCCACCTCGCCCGGGTGGTGGCGAACCTGCTCGACAACGCCGAGCGGCACGCGCTGACGCTGGTGTGCGTACGCGTCGAGCGCACCGAGGACGCGGCCGTCCTGTACGTGCGCAACGACGGCCGGCCGATTCCCGAGGCGGACCGCGAGCGGATCTTCGAGCGGTTCTACCGCACGGACGCGGCGCGCAGCCGCGCCCGGGGCGGCACGGGGCTCGGCCTGGCCATCGCCCGCGAGGTCGTGGAGGCCCACGGCGGGTCCATCCGCGTCGAGGACGTCACGGACGGCGAGCCCGGGGTGCGGTTCGTGATCACGCTGCCGCTGGCCCCGGCGGAGCCCGCCGCGGCGTGCGGCGACACCCAAAGTTAAGAACGGCGCCCCTGGTCGTTCAGCCGAGTAACCCCGAACGAAAGGACCTGCTGGCTAGTTTTCGGGACACCCCGGCCCCCTTGGGTCACACGGGTTCCCGATGTCGCAGGTAGAGGAGTCACTCGTGCGAGTGCTGGCCGTCGTCCCCGCCCGTGGAGGCTCGGTGGGCGTCCCACTGAAGAACCTGGAGAAGGTGGGCGGGGTCCCGCTCGTCGCCCGCGCCGTGGACGCCTGTCTGCGCGCCGAGCTGGTGGACGAGGTGATCGTCAGCACCGACCACGACCGGATCGCCGGGGCGGCCGCGGCCGCCGGCGCCCGCGTCGTACGCCGGCCCGCGGAGCTCAGCGGCCCGGCCGCCTCCAGCGAGAGCGCCGTGCTCCACGCCCTGTCCGAGCTGTCCGAGCTGTCCGGCGAGGAGCCGGAGATCGTCGTGCTCGTCCAGTGCACCAGCGCGTTCCTCGACCCCCGCGACCTCGACGCCGCCGTCGCGAAGGTGCTGGACGGCGAGGCCGACTCGGTCTTCTCCGCCACCGAGACCTACGAGTTCGTCTGGACCGGCGCCGGCCACGGGGTGAACCACGACCCGGCCGTGCGCCCGCGCCGCCAGGACCGCGAGCCCCACTACCGCGAGACCGGCGCGTTCTACGTCATGCGTACGGAGGGCCTGCGCGAGCGCGGCCACCGTTTCTCCGGCAGGGTCGCGGTCCAGCCGGTGCCCGCCCGGCACGCGGTCGAGATCGACACCCCCGAGGACCTGGAGATCGCCCGGGCGCTCGCCCCGTTCGTGGACGAGCCGCTGCCGATCGACGTGGACGCCGTCGTCACCGACTTCGACGGCGTGCACACCGACGACCGCGCGTTCGTCGACTCCGACGGCCGGGAGATGGTCGCGGTCAGCCGCTCCGACGGGATGGGGATCGCGCTGCTGCGCCGGGCCGGAGTGCGGGTGCTCGTGCTGTCGACCGAGCGCAACCCGGTCGTCGCCGCCCGCGCCGCCAAGCTCGGCGTGCCGGTGGTGCAGGGCCTCGCCGCCAAGGACGCCGCGCTGCGCGAGTGGCTGGCCGCCGAGGGCCTGGCCCCCGAGCGGGTGGCGTACGTGGGCAACGACGTCAACGACCTGTCCTGCATGGCGATCGTCGGCTGGCCGGTCGCGGTGCCCGACGCCCACCCCCGGGTGCGCGCCGCCGCCCGCGTCGTGCTGTCGGCCCCCGGCGGCGCCGGGGCCGTGCGCGAGCTGTCCGACCGGGTGCTCGCGGCCCGCCCGGCCACCGCGCTGGAGACCGTGCCGGAGACGGTGCCGGAGACGGTGCCGGAGACGGTGCCGGCCCCCGCGCCCGTCACCGTCGCCCGTCACCTCGGGCAGCCGCGGCCGGTGCGGATCGGCAGGTCGCTGGTCGGCCCCGGACAGCCCGTGTACGTGATCGGCGAGATCGGCATCAACCACAACGGTGACGTCGACATCGCCCGCAAGCTGATCGACGTGGCCGCCGACGCCGGCTGCCAGGCCGTCAAGTTCCAGAAGCGGACCCCGGAGATCTGCGTGCCGCTCGAACAGCGCGACCAGATCCGGCAGACGCCGTGGGGCGAGATGACCTACATGGAGTACAAGATCCGGACCGAGTTCGGCGCGGACGAGTACGCCCACATCGCCAAGTACTGCGAGGAGCGCGGCATCGACTGGTTCGCCTCGCCCTGGGACGTGCCGTCGGTGCGGTTCCTGGAGGACATGGACGTCGTCGCGCACAAGGTGGCCTCGGCCTCGGTGACCGACCACGAGCTGCTGCGCGCGCTGGCCGCCACCCGCAAGCCGGTCATCCTGTCCACCGGCATGTCGACGATCGAGGAGATCGACGCGGCGGTGGAGATCCTCGGCACCGAGCGCCTGGTGATGATGCACGCCACCTCCACCTACCCGCTTCCGCCCGAGGAGGCCAACCTCCGCATGATCACCACGCTCCGGCAGCGGTACGGCGTGCCGGTCGGCTACTCGGGGCACGAGCGCGGGCTGCAGATCTCGCTGGCCGCCGTGACGCTGGGCGCGGTGACGGTCGAGCGGCATATCACCCTCGACCGGGCGATGTGGGGCTCCGACCACGCCGCCTCGCTGGAGCCCACCGGCCTGGAGCACCTGGTCCGCGACATCCGCATCATCGAGACCGCCCTCGGCGACGGCGTGAAGCGCGTCTACCCGGGCGAGGAGGCCCCGCGGGCCCGCCTGCGCCGCGTCACGGCGTGATCACACTTTCGGTGGTCGTGCCGGTCCGGGACGGCGAGGAGTACCTCGGCGACGCGCTCACCTCGCTCGTGCGCAACCGGACGAGCGAGTTCCAGACCGAGGTGATCGTCGTGGACGACGGGTCCGCGGACGCGACGCCGGAGGTCGTCGAGGACTTCCGGCGCGACCTGCCGGGGCTCACCGTCGTCCGCAACCCGGCGCCGCTGGGGCTGGCGGGCGCCCGCAACGCCGGGCTGAAACTCGCCGCGGGCCGCTACGTCACCTTCCTCGACGCCGACGACTGGCTCGCGCCCGGTTACCTGCCCCGGCTCGTCGCCGCCATCGACGGGCTCGGGTGCGACTTCGTGCGGGTGGACCACGTGCAGGTCGAGGGACGCAGGCGGGAGACGCACCGGGCGCCGCAGCCACGCCGCGGCGTCGTGCTGGACCCGCGCGACGGCATCCTGCCGGCGGATTACAAGACCATGGTCGACTACCCCTACGCGTGGGCCGGGATCTACCGGCGCGAGCTGGACGACCTGCTGACCTTCCCCGCCGGGCTGCACACCGCCGAGGACCGCCCGTGGATCTGGCGGCTGCACCGCCTGGCCCGGTCGTACGCCGTGGTCTCCCTCGCCGGGGTGTTCTACCGGCGGGGGCTCACGGCCTCGCTCACGCGGATCGGCGACGAACGGCAGCTCCACTTCTTCGACGCCTACGAGATCGTGCTCGACGAGACCGAGCCCCGGTATCTGCCCAAGGCCGCCCGCAACCTGTGCGCGCTGCTCGCCCACCACGTCGAGCTGGCCGGCCGGTTCACCCCCGCCGTACGCGCCCGGTTCGACGAGCGGGCGCGGGCCGCGCTCGCCCGGCTGCCGGCCGAGACGCGCGCCGAGGCCGTCGGCGGCCTGGAGCCCGGGCGGGCCGCCCTGCTCGGCCCCTACTTACCGGGAGGACCGGGTGCCTGACTCCACGCTGTTCTACGCCTCGACGCTGTTCGGCGCGATGACGCTCGCGGCGGCGATCGACGAGGGGCGGTTCCGCGAGGGGGGCCGGGTCCTGCTCGTGTCGAACAACGCGGCCATCCCCGAGATCACCCCGGCGCCGGACGAGGCGCCGGGGTTCGCCGCGCTGCGTGACAGGTTCGACCGCGTCCTGTCCTGGAACGAGATCATCGCGCCGCTGCACCCGTCGGACTGGAAGCCGCGCTCGATCGAGACGCCCATGCTCGGCCGCCTGCTGCGCGAGCTGACCGGCGAGCCGGGCGAGCTGGTGCTGGAGTCGGTCGCGGTGGCCCCGTCGCGTACGCTCGCGGGCCTGGTCAAGGACTGCCCGATCACCGTCTACTCCGACGGCCTGATGAGCTACGGACCGACCCGCGACCCGCTCCCGCAGGAGATCGCCGGCCGGATCACCCGGCTGCTCCACCTCGACCTCGCCCCCGGCCTGGCACCCCTGCTCCTGGCCGAGCACGGCGTGCCGGCCGAGGCCCTGGCGGACGCGTCGTTCACCTCGGTGACGGGCCGGGTCGCGGAGGCCGCCGAGGCGGCGCCGCGCGCCGAGGCGGTCATCCTCGGCCAGTACCTGTCCGCGCTCGGCCTGGTCACTGCGGCCGAGGAGGCCGCGCTGCACGAGCGCGTGCTGCGCGGCGTGGCGGCACGCGGCCACCGGACCGTGCTGTTCAAACCGCACCCCGCCGCCGGGCGGCGGCACGCCCGCGAGCTGCGGCCGGTCGCCGCGGAGCTGGGCGTCGAACTCCTCGTGGCCCCCGCGGCGACGCCCGCCGAGGCGTGTTTCGCCGCGCACCGCCCCGAACTGGTCGCCGGGTGCTTCTCCACGGCGCTGGTGACCGCGCGGCGGCTGTTCGGCCTGCCCGTCGCGGCCACCGGCACCGATCTGGTGCTCGAACGGCTCACGCCGTACGAGAACAGCAACAGGATCCCGGCGACGATCGTGGACGCGACGCTGCCCCGGCTGGAGGCGGACGGCACGATCACCGAGCCGCCCGCCGCCGACCTGCGCGCCCTGGTCGCGGCCGTGGGCTACTGCATGCAGAGCACGGCCCACCCCGGCCTGCGCGAGACCGCCGCGGCCTACGTGCGCGCCCACGGACCGGCGCGTTACTTCAAGAAGCGCAGGCTGGAGTCGCTGGGCCTGGTCGGGCCGTCCGCCCCCGCCCCTGCCGTCCCGCGGTCGCGGCTGCGGCGCCTGCTGTCCCGCTGAGCCCTCGCGCCGCACCGACAGACCGGGACACATGGGTCGTGATGTCCTAGGCTGTGCGCCGAGATGATCGTGCGCGGCGATCAGCAGCACATGGCGACGACGGTCGGGACGTCCGCCGCCGAGGGCTGCGGTGGTGACGCCGTGCGGGCACACCGCGGTGTGCGGACGCCGCGGCCGGCCACGGGAGGCTCGGGGGCGATGAGCAGGCACGGCAGCGGCCGGGCTCCGGCGTCGGCGCCGGTCAGCATGGGGCACGGCGCCTGTTGCTGCTGCCGTGCTTCGCCGGACGGGACCGCCGGCGCTCGATGCGGGAGAGTGCTCTCGCGCGGTGTGGCCATGGGGCTCCCTCCGAGGCGTGATCAGGGTCGTCGCGGCGCGGATCCGCTTTCTGCAGTCAGAGTGCCGGGAGCCGCAGCGAGATGTCTTGACTCCCTCTGCACGACGCATGGCGATTCGTGCACACGGCGACGGCACATCCTTGTCCGTACCGACCACTCGCCGAGGACCTGCCATGAAGATTCTGGAATGGAACACCAGGAACCTGGCCGTCAGCGATCGGTTCCCCTACTGGTACGACACCATGTCGCAGGCGCACCTGCACGCGTGGCTGGCCACCGACGATCCGGCCCGCTTCCACGCGTCGGCGCGGGTGTTCGATCTCGGCACGGTGCAGCTGTCGACGATGAGCCACCACACGCTGCGGGTGCACCGGACCGCCAAGCTCATCCGGCAGTCGGATCCCGAGATCTTCAAGCTGCACCTCCTCCTCGGTGGCGCCGGCGGCCTGCGGCAGGCCGGGCGTGACGTGACCTTCCGTGCCGGGCAGTTCCTCACCATCGATTCCTCCCGGCCGTACCAGGGGTGGCGGGGACCCGACGGCGATTCGGCCAAGGCTCTGC
>NZ_JBDJAW010000031.1 GCF_039649665.1 Microbispora sp. ZYX-F-249
ATGACGGGGTCATGCATGATTTCATGCACTGGCTTTTAGCACACTGTTGAGTTCTCAAGAAACGGACGCGACCACCATCACCCAGAACCCGTTTCACCAGGCCCTACGCTCCGGAGCGTTTCGCTTCGTTGTGCTTCTATTCTGGCGAGTCCGGTTATTCGTGTCAAATCAACTCGATTTGCTTTGAATTCCGTTTTTCGCCGAGAATTTCGGCCGCCCCGTTTCCGGGGCAACCCCTCGAACTTACCTGATCCCCGGCACCTCGTCGAATCGCGACGAGACATCCCGAGATCGGGTCAGAGAGAGGGAGTAACCGAGAGTCTAACAACCGGAACCCCGTGGGGTGTTCCAACTCGCCGGACCCTCAGCGCGAGAGAAAGACTAGCACCGGTTGGGAGGTGCTGGAGACAACTTAGGCAACTTCATAGTCCTGCCCCGTCTCCAGCACTCCCAAACCTCATCTGCCACACCTATGCCGGCAGGGCGGCGAGCTGGGCCTCGAGGCGAGAGATGTCCTCGGCGGCCTGCTCGGCACGCCGGCGCACCTTCGCCACGACGTCCTCGGGGGCCTTGGCCATGAACTGCTCGTTGCCGAGCTTCGCCGTGACCTGCGCCTGCTCCTTGCGCGCCGCGGCCAGATCCTTCTCCAGCCGCTTCCGCTCGGCGACGACGTCGATGGCACCGGCCGTGTCGATCTCCACGAGCACCGTGCCGACGGTGAGCCGGGCCGTCGGATTGAAGGTGTCCGCCGGCTCGTCCAGGCGCAGCAGGACCCGGATCGCGTCCTCATGGGCCGCGAGAGCCGTACCGGACAGGGACAGTCGCGCGGCCACGCGCTGGCCGGGCTTCAGCCCCTGGTCGGATCGGAACCTGCGCACCTCCGTCACGAGGTTCTGCAGCGCGGCGATCTCCTGCTCGGCCGCGGGGTCGAGCAGATCGGACGACACCGATGGCCAGGGAGCGACCACGATCGACTCCCCGCCGGTCAGGGCACGCCACAACTCCTCGGTCACGAACGGCACGAGCGGGTGGAGCAGCCGCAGCAGCGCGTCGAGGACGTGCCCCAGAACGCGCTTGGTGTTCTCGGCCACCGCGCCGCCCTCGGCGAACTGCACCTTGGCCAATTCGACGTACCAGTCGAAGACCTCGTCCCAGGCGAAGTGGTAGAGGGCGTCGGAGGCCTTCGCGAACTCGAACTCCTCGAAGGCCGCGTCGACACTCGCGACGACCTCCTGCAGCCGGGACAGGATCCACCGGTCGGCCGCGGTGAGGTCGTCGGGCAGGCCGTCGGAGACGGCGCCGTTCATCAACGCGAACCGGGTGGCGTTCCAGATCTTGTTGCAGAAGTTGCGGGACCCGGCCGCCCAGTCCTCGCTGATCGCCACGTCGGAGCCGGGGTTGGCACCACGGAGGAGCGTGAAGCGTGTGGCGTCCGCGCCGTATCGCTCGATCCAATCGAGCGGGTCGACGACGTTGCCGAACGACTTCGACATCTTCTTGCCGAACTGGTCGCGGACCATGCCGTGCAACGCCACGGTGCGGAACGGCGGCTGGCCGTCCATCGCGTACAACCCGAACATCATCATCCGGGCCACCCAGAAGAACAGGATGTCGTAGCCGGTCACCAGGACGGTCGTCGGATAGAAGCGGGCCAGGTCGGGCGTGGCGTCGGGCCAGCCCAGCGTGGAGAACGGCCACAGTCCCGAGGAGAACCACGTGTCGAGGACGTCCTGGTCCTGTTCGTAACCGGCCGGCGGCTCCTCGTCGGGCCCCACACAGACCATGTCGCCGTCCGGGCCGTACCAGACGGGGATGCGGTGGCCCCACCACAGCTGACGGGAGATGCACCAGTCGTGCATGTCGTCGACCCAGTCGAAGTAGCGCTTGGCCAGCTCCGGCGGGTGAATGCGGGTGCGGCCGTCGCGCACCGCGTCGCCGGCGGCCTTGGCCAGCGGCGTGACGTTCACGAACCACTGCAGCGACAGCCGCGGCTCGACCACGGTCTTGCATCGGGAGCAGTGGCCGACCGAGTGGACGTACGGGCGCTTCTCGGCGACGATGCGGCCCTGCTCGCGCAGCGCGGCGACGACGGCGGGCCGTGCCTCGAACCGGTCGAGGCCCTGGAAGGGCCCGTGGGCGGTGATGATGCCCCGCTCGTCCATGACGACGAGCGACTCCAGCGAGTGGCGCCGGCCGATCTCGAAGTCGTTCGGGTCGTGCGCGGGGGTGACCTTGACCGCGCCGGTGCCGAACGAGGGGTCCACGTGCTCGTCCGCGACGATCGGGATGCGCCGGCCGGTGAGCGGGACCTCGACATACTTGCCGACCAGGTGCGCGTAGCGCTCGTCGGCGGGGTGAACGGCGACCGCGGTGTCGCCCAGCATGGTCTCCGCGCGGGTCGTGGCGACGACGATCTCCTCGTCGCCCGAGCCGTATCGGATCGAGACGAGCTCGCCGTCGTCGTCGCTGTGCTCGACCTCGATGTCGGACAGGGCGGTCAGGCAGCGGGGGCACCAGTTGATGATCCGCTCGGCCCGGTAGATGAGCCCGTCGTCGAACAGCTTCTTGAAGATCGTCTGGACGGCCCGGGAGAGCCCCTCGTCCATCGTGAAGCGCTCGCGGGACCAGTCCACGCCGTCGCCGAGCTTCTTCATCTGGCCGAGAATCCGGCCGCCGGACTCCTCCTTCCACTGCCAGACGCGCTCGACGAACGCCTCACGGCCGAAGTCGTGGCGGGACAGGCCGTCCTTGGCGATCTCGCGCTCCACGACGTTCTGGGTGGCGATGCCGGCGTGGTCCATGCCGGGCAGCCACAGCGTCTCCATCCCCCGCATCCGGGCCCGCCGGGTCAGCGCGTCCTGGATCGAGTGGTCGAGCGCGTGGCCCACGTGGAGCGACCCGGTCACGTTGGGCGGGGGAAGCACGATGCTGTACGGCTCTCGCCCGCTGCCCGGGTCCGCGGTGAAGTAGCCCGCCGATACCCAGCGCTCGTAGCTCCGGGTCTCGACATCGGCGGGGGCGTACTGGGTGGGCAGCTCAGACGTAGTCACGCTGCCCAATTCTAGGGACGTCCGGACGCCACCCGAGCCGTCGCCGCACACCCTGTGGACAACAACCTGTCCGGAGAGGGAGCCGTCAGGCCGACTTCTCCCTCGGAGTCCGCTGCTGCTTGGCCTGCAGCTGGTCGCGCGGCACGAGGGTCGGGTTCACGTGCTCCAGCACGGCCTCGCGGGTGATGACGACGCGGGCCACGTCCTGGCGGGAGGGCACCTCGTACATCACGGACTGGAGGACTTCCTCCATGATGGCGCGCAGGCCGCGGGCGCCGGTGCCGCGCAGGATGGCCTGGTCGGCGATGGCCTCCAGCGCGTCGTCGGTGAACTCCAGCTCGACGTTGTCCAGCTCGAGCAGGCGCCGGTACTGCTTGACGAGCGCGTTGCGCGGCTCGGTGAGGATCTGGATCAGTGCGCTCCTGTCGAGGTTGTGCACCGAAGTGATCACCGGCAGCCGGCCGACGAACTCGGGGATCATGCCGAACTTCAGCAGGTCTTCCGGCATGACGTCCGAGAAGATGTCGGAGGAGTCCATCTCCTCCTTGGAGTGGATGATCGCGTTGAAGCCGATGCCCTTCCTGCCGACCCGGGATTCGATGATCTTCTCCAGGCCGGCGAAGGCGCCGCCGCAGATGAACAGCACGTTCGTGGTGTCGATCTGGATGAACTCCTGGTGGGGGTGCTTGCGCCCGCCCTGCGGCGGCACGCTCGCCGTGGTCCCTTCCAAGATCTTGAGCAGGGCCTGCTGCACGCCCTCGCCCGACACATCCCGCGTGATCGACGGGTTCTCGCTCTTGCGGGCGATCTTGTCGACCTCGTCGATGTAGATGATGCCGGTCTCGGCCTTCTTGACGTCGTAGTCGGCGGCCTGGATCAGCTTGAGGAGAATGTTCTCCACGTCCTCGCCGACGTATCCCGCCTCGGTCAGCGCGGTCGCGTCCGCGATGGCGAACGGCACGTTGAGCATCTTGGCGAGCGTCTGCGCGAGCAGGGTCTTGCCCGACCCGGTGGGGCCGAGCAGCAGAATGTTGGACTTGGCCAACTCCAGGCCGTCGTCGCGGCCCCGCTCCCCGGACTGGACGCGCTTGTAGTGGTTGTAGACCGCCACCGACAAGGCCTTCTTCGCCTTGTCCTGCCCGATGACGTACGCGTCCAGGAACTCGTAGATCTCACGGGGCTTGGGAAGGTTGTCCCACTTGAGCTCGGAGGACTCGGAGAGCTCCTCCTCGATGATCTCGTTGCAGAGATCGATGCACTCATCGCAGATGTAGACGCCTGGTCCGGCGATGAGCTTCTTGACCTGCTTCTGGCTCTTGCCGCAGAACGAGCACTTCAGCAGGTCTCCCCCGTCGCCGATGCGTGCCACCCCAGATACTCCTTTGCGTGGGACCGCCTGCCGCCGCGGTCGCTTCCGTCCGCACCCTCTTCGCGATCGATTGATCGCGATCCGGTGCGAAAACGTCATCCCGCTCAGGTTTCGACGTTACCGTCTCTCGGGCCCTCAGTGAGCCCCCTAGCGGTGAGTCGCACCGGAACGTGCCCAAATGGGCACCGTTCCGGTGCGGCAACCTCCTCAGGAAGCGGCGACCGCCGCCGCACGCTTCTTCCGCGACGGGATGATGTCGTCCACCAACCCGTACGCCTTCGCCTCCTCGGCGCTGAGGATCTTGTCGCGCTCGATGTCCTTGCGGACCTCCTCGGGCGACTTGCCCGAGTGCTTCGCCACGAGATCCTCGAGCAGTGACCTCATGCGCAGGATCTCACGAGCCTGGATCTCGATGTCGCTGCCCTGTCCGCCGCCCTCGGTGTAGGGCTGGTGGATCAGCACGCGGGCGTTCGGCAGCGCGAACCGCTTGCCCGGCGTGCCGCCGGCCAGCAGGATCGCGGCGGCCGAGGCCGCCTGCCCCAGGCAGACCGTCTGGATCTCGGGCCGGACGAACTGCATGGTGTCGTAGATCGCGGTCATCGCGGTGAACGAGCCGCCCGGCGAGTTGATGTACATGCTGATGTCGCGGTCCGGGTCGAGCGACTCCAGCGTGAGCAGCTGCGCCATCACGTCGTTCGCCGAAGCGTCGTCGATCTGGACGCCGAGGAAGATGATGCGGTCCTCGAACAGCTTGTTGTAGGGGTTCATCTCCTTGACGCCGTACGACGTGCGCTCGACGAAGGAGGGAAGGACGTAGCGGCCGTTGATGTCACCCGGCCGGATCAGCTCACTCATCTGGGAAGCTCCAGTCACGAGACGGCGCCCTCGGAGGGCACCTGGCGGGCGCTGCGCACCACGTGGTCGATGAAGCCGTAGTCCTTGGCCTCCTCGGCCGTGAACCAGCGGTCCCGGTCGGAGTCGCGCTCGATCTGCTCGAGCGGCTGGCCGGTGTGGTAGGCGATCCGCTCCGCGAGCGTCTTCTTCACGTAGAGCATCTGCTCGGCCTGGATCGCGATGTCGGCCGCGGTGCCGCCGATGCCGCCGGACGGCTGGTGCATCATGATCCGGGCGTGCGGAAGCGCGTACCGCTTGCCGCGGGCGCCGGCGCAGAGCAGGAACTGCCCCATGGAGGCGGCCAGGCCCATGGCGACCGTGCAGACGTTGTTCGGCACGTACTCCATCATGTCGTAAATCGCCATACCGGCGGTTACGGAGCCACCAGGGGAGTTGATGTACATCCAGATGTCGCGATCGGGGTCATCGGCGGCGAGGAGCAGGAGCTCAGCGCACAGCCGGTTGGCCACCTCGTCGTTCACCTGGGTGCCGAGCACCACGATCCGCTCGCGCAGCAGGCGCTGGTAGAGCTGGTCCTCGAGGCGGGAGGGGCCACCCTCCGGGCTCCGGGCCTCGAAGCCGGAACCACCGGTCGGGAAGAAGGTCGGCGGGCTGGTCACAGCGTCACCTTCCGATGCTCGTAATCGATTGGCTTTGCTTGTGACCTTAACGCGCGGCGCAGACAGGTCATGCCCGTGCGCCGTGCTGTTCGCTGTCGGCGCATGCCCGGCCGCGACGGCGCGTCCGCGCCGCATCGCTCGTGTTTCCCGCCCATGGCCGGACAGCCGAGACACATGTGTCACGGCCGCCCGCGTGCTCCCTAGCCACGGTAATAAACAAATTCTCAGGGATTTGCCCCGATATAACCGAAACCCCCGGCGCACCCGAGTGCGACGGGGGTTCCATCGTGGCCTGCCGCACCGGCCCGCGCCGCGGCGGGCCGGCGGCAGATGTCAGGCGAGAGCCTCGGAGATCAGCTTTCCTTGGTCTCGTCGGCGGGCTCCTCGCCCGCCTCGTCCACGCCCACGGCCTCCTGCTCGGGGTTGAGCTCGGCGTAGATGGCCTGGACGTCCACCTCGTTGCCCGCGGTGTCGGTGACCTTGGCCGCGTCCCCGATGACGGTCTTGGCCTTCTCGCGCACGATCTCCATCATCGCCAGCGGGAGCTGGTTGTTGTCGGCGAGGTGCTGGGCCAGCGTGTTCGGCGCGACGCCCATCTGCATGGCGCGGCGCACCACGAAGTCGGTGAGCTCCTGCTCGCTGACGCCGATCTCCTCCGCCTTGACGATCTTGTCGAGCACGAAGCCCGACTTCAGCGCCTTGGCCGCGCTCGCCTCGTACTCGGCGAACAGCTCTTCCTCGGTCGTCTGCTGGAGGCGGAGGTACGCCTCACGGCTCAGGCCGCTCTCGGCGACCTGGTGCTCGAGGTTGTGCTTGCGCGCGTCGATCTCCGCCTGGAGCGCGCTCTCGGGCAGCGGGATGTCGATCTTCTCGAGCAGCGCGTCGAGCGCCTTCTCGCGGCTCTGCACGACCTGGTCCACCAGCTTGTTGCGGCGAACCTGCTCGCGGATGCTGTCCTTGAGCTCGTCGAGCGTGTCGAACTCGCTGGCGAGCTGCGCGAACTCGTCGTCCAGCTCGGGCAGCACCTTCTCCTTGACCGACTTGACGTTGATGATCACGTCGGCCTCCTCGCCGGCGTTCTCACCGCCGACGAGCGTGGTGCGGAAGGTCTTCTCGTCGCCCGCGGCCATGCCCTGCAGCGCGTCGTCCAGGCCCTGCAGGACCGAGCCCGCACCGACCTCGTAGGACACGTCGGCGGCCTGCTGCTCCTCGAGGTTGCGGCCGTCGATCTCGGCACGCAGGTCCATCACGACGTAGTCGCCGTTCTGGGCCGGCCGCTCGACGCCGGTCAGCGTCGCGAAGCGCTGGCGCAGGGCCTCGAGCTGGGCGGTGATGTCCTCGTCGGTCACCTCGGCGGGGTCCACCACGATCTCGGCGCCCTGGTAGTCCGGGACGTCGAAGGCGGGGCGGATGTCCACCTCGGCGGTGAACTCGACCTGCTCACCGTCCTCGATCTTGGTGACCTCGATCTCCGGCTGGCTGACCGGGAAGACCTCGGTCTCGTCAACGGCCTGGCCGTACAGCTTGGGCAGGGCGTCGTTCAGGGTCTCCTCGAGAACCACCGCGCGGCCGAAGCGCTGCTCGATGATCCGGGCCGGCACCTTGCCAGGACGGAAGCCGGGCACGCGCACCTGCTGCGCGACCTTCTTGTACGCGGCCTGCAGGCTCGGCTCGAGCTCCTTGAACGGCACCTCGACGGTGAGCTTGACCCGGGTAGGGCTGAGCTCCTCGACAGCGGTCTTCACGGGGTGGTCTCCTTGATCCAGCATCTGGTGATCGCGGGCACGTCGTGCACGGCAACCGCGGCACAGTAACGCGCGCCGCGCCCACGTGAAAGGCGCAGGATCACCGTCTCGCCTGCACGCGACCTGTCCGGGCATGCTCGACTGTGGCGGGTGTCCAACGCCAAGGGCAGTCTAGAGCAGATGAGGCCCGGTAGCGACTGATCAGAGGTCGGCCATGATCTGCCGCAGCAGGTCCACCGTCTCCGTGGGGGTGGTGCTGACCGCGCAGAGGCGTTCCATGACCTCGCTGTAGCGGTCGACCTCTTCCCGTTTGTCCAGGTAAAGCGCGCTGGCGAGCTGCTCGACGTACACGATGTCGGGCAGGTCGGGGTCGGCGAACCGCAGGATGCTGAAGGCGCCGCCCTCGGCGGCGTGTCCTCCATAGCTGAACGGGATGACCTGAATCGTCACGTTGGGCTGGTTCATCAGGTCGATGAGGTGCTGAATCTGGCCCCGCATGACGTCGACACCGCCGATCGGGCGGCGCAGCGCGGCCTCGTCGATCACGGCCCAGAACTTGGGGCTGTTCCCGCCGTCGAGGATGCGCTGGCGTTCCAGCCGCAGGTCCACCCGTCTGGCGATCTCCTCCGGCGCCGCGCCGACCGCGCCGGCCATGATGACGGCGCGCGCGTACTCCTTGGTCTGCAGCAGGCCGGGAACGAACTGCACCTCGTAGGTGCGGATGCGCTCGGCCGCCTCCTCCAGACCGACGTAGGCCTGGAACCACGAGGGCAGCAGATCGTTGAACCTGTGCCACCAGCCGGGCTCGTTGGCCCTTTCGACCAGGTTCATCACGACATTGCGCGTCTCCTCGTCCTCCACTCCGTAGAGAACGAGAAGGTCGGCGACATCGCGCTCCTTGAACCCGACTCGGCCCAGCTCCATCCGGCTGATCTTCGACTCGGACGCCCGGATGCACTGGCCGGCCTGGTCACGACTGATGCCCTTGCTCTCACGGAGCTTGCGGAGCTGGGAACCGAGAAGGATGCGCAGAGCCGTCGGACCCGATCCAGCCTGGATCTGTATCACGGCGCCTCCCTCTCACCTCGGCCCTGTGTGCCGCCAAGGGACGACCCGTACGACACCCCCAGCCCACACAGTGTCACCACTTCGGGCTCCGATGACAAGGTCTGATCTACGTGTCCCTGACGGTCAGCACATTCGCCACGTGCGTCTGCACATGACAGCTGCACGTGCATTTGGGTCTTGCAGCAGCAGGAGCCACTGATCCATCATGTCTTAGGTGCATATTGGGCTAAATGTGCACCAGTCATCGATTCAGGCCAGCGGGAGGTACGGGCAACCATGTCGGACGAGCCCAAATCCGGCGGCCAGCTGACCCGCGATGTGGGATTCGGCTGGTTCCGGAGGGCGGCAGGTCCGTCCGATACGACGATGTGCCCCCTGGCCCCGCAGGCCGATTCGGTCAAGACCGCACGTGACGTCACCCGGACGACCCTGCGAGAGTGGGGCCTGTCGGAACTGAGCGACGACGCGGCGCTCGTCGTGAGCGAATTGGTGACGAACGCTGTTCGTTACGCTCTGTGCCCGGCGGACCGCACCGGCGACCCGCCCATAACGCTGACGCTCCTGCGCATCGCGCCGCACGTGCTGCTCGCCGTCTCGGATCCGAGCGATCAGGCGCCGTCGCCCGCGCAGCCCGACTTCGTCTCCGAGCACGGGCGCGGCCTCTACATCGTCGAGACCTACAGCCAGGCCTGGGGCTGGGACGCGCTGGACGAGGGCGGCAAGGCCGTCTGGGCCCTCTTCCGCACCGGCGACTGACGTTCTCCGGCCTTCGGCCATACGCCGATCTTCTTTGCCCAACGCGGAACCAAGCCGGAGTGCTTGGGGAGGTTGAGCCCGCGCGCCGGCGGTATTCCCACCACGGGCCCTTCATTCCGTCCCGCTCCGGCGGCCGCACCCGGCGCACTGCGCGTACGGGCCGCCGGACACGCCCATCGGGGGGTCGTATGGGAACCCGAGGTCTCGTCTGGTGGAAAGCCGGTCTCACCACGGCCGGCACGATAACCGTCCTCGCCGCAGGTGCCGGAAGTGCCATGGCGGCGTCCGCTCCCCGCTCGGACGACGTCGACCCGTCGACGCGTACGAACGTCACGAACGCGATGAAGGGCGAGGCGCTGGCGCACGTCACCTACCGGGAGTACGCGAAGCAGGCGGACAGGGAGAACCTGCCCGAGGTGGCCGGGCTGTACCGGCGCACCGCGCACACCGAATTACGCGAACACCTCACCGAGCAGGCGAAACTCATCGGCCTGGTCGGGGACAACGCCGCGAACCTCCGCGACAGCACGAGCGGCGAGTCCTACGAGGCGACGACGATGTACAAGAACTTCGCCGAGCAGGCGAGGGCCGACGGAGACCGGCAGGCGGCCCGGCTCTTCTCGGAGATAGCCAAGGACGAGGCCGCGCACCACGCGAAGTTCGTCGAGGCGGCGAAGGCCGTCACCGATCCGTCGTCCGGCACGGTCATCCCGACGGACGTGCAGGCAAAGCGTGTGGCCGTGCGCGCGGGAGAGCCGAAGGTCTCGTCGCCCCGGACGCTGGAGAACCTGCGTACGGCGATGAAGGGCGAAGCCTTCGCCTACGCGAAGTACACCCTCTATGGGGACAAGGCCCGCGAGACCGGTCAGCCGAGGCTCGCCAAACTCTTCCACCGCACCGCCGCCGTCGAGCGCACCGAGCACTTCGCCGAGGAGGCGAATCTGGCCGGTGCGGTCCGGGACACCGCGGCCAATCTGTGCGCGACGATCAAGGGGGAGACTCACGAGGGCACCCAGATGTACCCCGATTACGCGCGCCAGGCCTCGGCCGCCGGAGACACCGCGGTGGCCGACGTGCTCAACGACACGGCGAAGGACGAGCTGAAGCACGCCAAGGCCTTCTCCGGCGAACTGTCCAAGCTCGGCAGGCAGTGCTCCACGTCGAGCTGACCGCGCCCGCCGTCCCGTTGGGGCGGTCTCGCGCCCAGAGGAGTGGCGATGACCGGTTCGGGAGACGGCCGCGGCGGTGCGACGACCCGCGCCACCGGGCACCCTGCGGCCGGTACGGCCACCCGTCCGGGCGACTACGTCTGGGGGCTCGTACGACTGTTGATCGGCTGGGTGTTCCTCTGGGCGTTCCTCGACAAGCTCTTCGGCTGGGGGTTCGGCACGCCCGCCGACCGCGCTTGGATCAGGGGAGCGAGCCCGACGACCGGGTATCTCAAAGGCACCGCGAGGAAACCCCTCGGCGCGGTGTTCTCTCCCCTGGCCGGGCACGCGTGGGCCGACTGGCTTTTCATGATCGGTCTGCTGGGCGTCGGCCTGGCGCTCATGCTCGGCGTCGCGATGCGCCTGACGGCGGTCCTGGGCGGGTTGCTGCTGCTCCTCATGTGGGCGGCCGAACTGCCTCCCGAGCACAACCCGTTCGTGGACTACCGCCTCGTCTACCTGTTCGTCATCGCGGGGCTGGCTCTGACCGACGCCGGAGACACGCTGGGAATCGGCCGATGGTGGGGAAACACGGCGCTGGTCCGGCACCATCCCTGGCTCAAGTAGACGCGCACGGCGGGCCACGAGAGGCGGCAGGCCGCCGCGGCTGCGCGCCCCGAGCTCGTCGCTCAAGCTCTCGGACAGGCGTTCGCGACGGCGGCGTCCGGTCTCAGTGCTCGACTACGGTGTTGCGCATGGACCTCAGCGCCTACCGCGGATACTTCCTGGACGCGGTTGTCGTCCAAGTCGACTCCGTCGCCAGCACTGCGAGGATCAGCCTTACGAGCGGAGACGATGACACTGCTGTAATCGAGCTGATGGGCGTCGTCCATGTGAGGATGGACAGCCCGGATGTCAAGGGCGACTTCATCGACGAGGCCGTTGTAAGCGATCTGCCGAGAACCGGAGCCTGGCCGGCTGACGCCCATCACCTTCTTCACCTTCACAACAACGACAGCGAGCTGGTTTGGCTCAAACTGACGGGTCCCCGGGAGATCGAGGTGGTGGCAGAAAGGATCACCACCGAACATTGAAGTGGGCCAGACCTCTTACGTCCGCTCGGGCGACCCTGATCTACCTGCACGCCACGCAGGACCGTGATCGGGCGATCGCCAAAGCGCTCGGAGGCGTTCAGGACGGCGGCCGGAACGAGGATTGAACACTGAAGTGGCACGTGTGTGGCACGGCAGATCGGAAACAGTGTCGCGAGATCACGAAGGCCAGGCTCCCCGTACGGGGTGACCTGGCCTTTCGCGCTGAGAGCGGACGACGGGAATCGAACCCGCGTAGCCAGTTTGGAAGACTGGGGCTCTACCATTGAGCTACGTCCGCGCGCGCCCGGTGTCCATCTGGTCTAGACTTCATCCGGTCGTCAGGGCGTAAGCGTACCGGAGTCTCGGAGCGCACGCGTACCCGACGAGACGGGGCGTGGCGCAGCTTGGTAGCGCGCTTGCTTTGGGAGCAAGAAGTCGCAGGTTCAAATCCTGTCGCCCCGACCAGCACTCTCGCATTTCCGCGCCGCTTCCGGCCGACGGCCGGCGCAGCGGCCTCGTCCGTTCCCTACGAGGCGACGGCGGCACTGCGGCCGGCCCGCCGCACCAGCCGGGCTCCGGGCCTCCGGCACGTTTCTATAACCTGTTCTCGTCGTACCCCCGGGACCCTGAGGAGCACCATGGGCGACCTGGTCCTCGTCGACCGGCCCGCCGAGGCCGTCGCGATCGTGACGCTGAACCGTCCGCGCAAGTACAACGCGATCTCCAAGGCGCTGCTGGAGGAGTTCCGGGACACGCTGGAGCGGCTCGCGGCCGAGCCCGGCCTGCGCGCGATGGTCCTCACCGGGGCCGACCCCGCCTTCTGCGCGGGCCTGGACCTCGGTGAGCTGGAAGCGAACGTGCGGATCGGCCATCCCGACTCGATCCTCCCGCTGCGGAACTTCCCCGTGCCCGTCATCGGTGCGGTCAACGGCGTGGCGGTGACCGGCGGCCTGGAGTTCGCGCTCGCGTGCGACTTCAGGATCGCCAGCGAACGGGCGCGGTTCGCCGACACCCACACCCGCGTCGGCATCGTGCCCTCCTGGGGCATGACCGCCCGGCTGAGCCAGGCGGTCGGGCAGGCGTGGGCCCGGCAGATGACGTTCACCGGGGACTTCGTCGACGCGCCCCTCGCGCTGCGCATCGGACTGGTGAACGAGGTCGTCGCGCACGACCGGCTGCTGCCCCGGGCCGTGGAGCTCGCGCGGAGCATCGCGACGACGACCCCGCAGACACTGGGCAGGATCCGGGAGATCTACGACCTCCTGCGGGACGGCACCGGCGCCGACGGCCTCCGTGCCGAGCTGGAGACCGGCCGGGACGGGCTCGCCATCACCAGCCCCGAGGACTTCGCCGCCCGCAGGCGCGCGGTCTTCGACCGGGGCCGGAGCCAGAGCCGCTGAAGGTCACTCCTCCTCCACGTACGGGTGCGTGAGGAACTCGATGGCGTGACCGTCGGGGTCGTCCACGTACACCCCGCGGCCGTGGTGGCGGTGGTTGACCTGCTGCGGCTCCTGGTGATGCGGCCCGCCCCAGTACGGCAGGCCCCGCTCGGCGATGCGGGCGCAGATCTCGTCGAACTCGTCCTCGGAGACGAGGAACGCCAGGTGCTGCATGACGATCCGGTCCCGGTCGACGATCGAGTCGGCGTAGTCGATCGTCACGCCGTTGGCGACCCGGACCGTGGCGAACGGCCCGAACGCGCCGGGCTCCGGCTCGCCGAGCAAGCCGGTCAGGAAGCGGGCGGACTCGAAGCGGTCACTGCTGTGCACGATCGTGTGGTCCAGTCGAGCGGTCACGGCGCCCTCCAGGTTTTCCGTGGTCCTCATCGAGCCAATACCGTGGACGGGTGATCGACAAGCACATCTCCCGCGTGCTCGGGCTGCTCGGGCAGGACGACACGCTTCGTGTCCTCGCCGGACTGGTCCTGCGTCCCGGTGAGCCGCTCGACAAGGTCACCGGGCTGACCCCGGAGGCGGCGGCCAAGGCCCTGGACCGGCTGGCCAGGGGCGGCCTCGCGGTACGGGAGGAGGGCGGCTGGCGGGCGCGGCCCGAGACCTTCCGCGACCTGCTCCGCATGGTCCCCTCCACGCCGGCCGATCCGATGGACGCGTTCCTGGTCGACGGGCGGCTCGTCTCCATCCCGGTGAAGCGGGCCAAACGGCTGATGGTGCTCGACTACATCGCGCAGGTGTTCGAGGTGGGTGTGCGCTACCAGGAGAAGGAGGTCGACGTGGCGCTGCGGGCGTTCCACGACGACCACGCCGCGCTGCGCCGCTATCTGGTGGACGAGGGGTTCCTCACCCGGGAGGCCAACGTCTACTGGCGTTCGGGAGGAAGCGTCTGACCGGGTCCGGCCACATCGGCCGGCGCCCTTTCCCCACGGGCCCGCGGCGCGGACACTGGGAGACATGGGCGAGCCGACCAGGGTCCTTCTCGACGAGTCCCGGATCCCCCGGAACTGGTACAACGTCATCCCGGACCTGCCCACGCCACCCCCGCCGGTGCTCCATCCGGCGACGCTGCGGCCGGTCGGTCCCGACGACCTCGCCCCGCTCTTCCCGGATGCGCTTATCGGGCAGGAGGTGTCGGGCGAGCGGTTCGTCCCGATCCCCGAGGGCGTCCTCGACGTCTACCGCCTCTGGCGGCCGACACCGCTGATCCGCGCCCGCCGCCTGGAGCGCGCCCTCGGCACGCCCGCCCGCATCTACTACAAGTACGAGGGTGGCAGCCCGTCGGGCTCGCACAAGCCCAACACGGCGGTCCCGCAGGCGTACTACAACGCGCGGGAGGGCGTGCGCAGGCTGACCACCGAGACCGGCGCGGGCCAGTGGGGCTCCGCGCTGGCGTTCGCCTCCGCCCAGTACGGCCTGGCCTGCGAGATCTGGATGGTCCGGGCGTCGTACGACCAGAAGCCGTACCGGCGCACGCTGATGAAGGTCTACGGCGCCACCCTGCACGCCAGCCCGTCGGCGGTGACCACGGCGGGCAGCAGGATCCTGGCGGAGGACCCGCACTGCACGGGGTCGCTGGGCATCGCGATCAGCGAGGCCGTCGAGGTGGCCGGGCAGCACGACGACACGCGGTACGCCCTGGGCTCGGTGCTCAACCACGTCCTGCTGCACCAGACCGTCATCGGCGAGGAGGCGCTGGAGCAACTGGCCACCCTCGGCGAGACCCCCGACCTGGTGATCGGCTGCACCGGCGGCGGCTCCAACTTCGCCGGGCTGGCCTTCCCGTTCCTGCGCGAGAAGCTGGCGGGGCGGATGAACCCGGTGCTGCGCGGCGTGGAGCCGGCCGCCTGCCCGTCGCTGACCCGGGGCACGTACGCCTACGACTTCGGCGACGCCGCGGGGTTCACGCCGCTGATGAAGATGCACACGCTGGGGCACACGTTCGTGCCCGACCCGATCCACGCCGGCGGGCTGCGCTACCACGGCATGTCTCCGCTGCTCTCGCACGTGTACGAGCAGGGCCTGGTGGAGGCCGTGGCCGTCACGCAGACCGAGTGCTTCGACGCGGGGATCCGCTTCGCCAGGTCCGAGGGGATCGTGCCCGCCCCCGAACCCGCCCACGCCGTGGCCGCGACGATCGCGGAGGCGCTGCGGTGCGCGGAGTCGGGCGAGGAGAAGGTCATCGTGATGTCCCTGTGCGGGCACGGCCATTTCGACCTGCCCGCCTACGAGAGCCGTCTCGCCGGTCGCCTGGAGGACTTCACGCTTCCGCAGGAGCGGATCGACGAGGCTCTCGCGCACCTGCCCGCCGTCTGATGTGACGCATGCGCACCGGTATCCGTTTCGTCCCTTGAGCGGCGGGTACGGCTGCGCCATCGTGCCGTAATACCTGTCGGAGCACTCATGTCAAACGGCTGAAATGCGCGGTATCAGCTCCATACGATTCTGGAACGCCATCCGCTCTCTCCGGAGAATTCGTTGAACCGGAACTGCGTTATCAAGGACCCCGCCCCGGGGAACCGGGCGCAGTGGCGCCGCAGCAGCGCCGCGTCCGCAAACGAGCGGCTGGCTTTCCTGAACGAGGCGAGCCGGCGTATCGGCAGCACGCTCGACCTGGCCGAGACGAGCCGGGAGCTCGTGGACGTGTCGGTCCCCCGCTTCGCCGACGCGGCGGCCGTGATGGTGCAGGACCGCCTCATGTCGGAAGGCGAGCTGTCGCCCCGGCCGGTGGACGGGACGACCCTCGTACGCCGGGTGGCCCTGGGGGTGGCCGGCGCCGACCCGGACGCCTGGATGAAGGCGTTCCCGGTCGACGAGGCGACGGTCTACCCGGCGATCCTCCCGCAGGCCCAGTGCATGGCGAGCGGGAAGCCGCTGATGTACCCGTCGCTGGACAAGGAGAGCGCCCGGCTGATCGGCGCCAGCCTGGACCGGGAGGAGGCGGTCGCCTCGCTCCTGACCGACTGCTCGTTCCTCGCGGTGCCCCTGCGTGCCCGGGGACGGGTCCTCGGCTGCGTGGTCTTCACCCGGCGCCCCGGCGGCCTGCCGTTCGAGGAGCAGGACGTGGTGGTGGCCGAGGACCTGGCCGCCCGCGCGGCGCTGTGCATCGACAACGCGCGGCTGTACACCACGGAACGCAAAACCGCGCTGACCCTGCAGAGCAGCCTGCTGCCCGTCGAGCTTCCGCAGGCGCTCGGGATGGAGATCGCCTCGCGGTATCTGCCGGCCAGCGACCTGATGGGCGTCGGCGGCGACTGGTACGACGTGATCGCCCTGCCCGGCTGCCGTACGGCCCTGGTGGTGGGCGACGTCATGGGGCACGGGACCAGGGCCGCGGCGACCATGGGCCAGCTGCGCACGGCCGCGCGTACGCTGGCGAGCCTTGACCTGCCGCCCGACGAGGTGCTGTTCCGGCTCAACCTCATGAGCCAGGACCTCGACCCGAGCCAGATCGCGACGTGCATCTACGCGGTCTACGACCCGGTGACGCGCAGTTGCGCGCTCGCCCGCGCCGGGCACGTGCCGCCCATCCTGCTGCACCCCGACCGCTCGACCGAGATCATCGAGCTGCCGTCGGGCCTGCCGCTGGGCATCGGCAGCGACCCGCTGGAGTCGCGCGAGCTGATCCTGCCGTCCGGGAGCGTGCTCGCCCTCTACACCGACGGCCTGGTGGAGAGCCGCGAGCGGGACCTGGACGCCGGCATCATGGGGCTGCGGCGCCTGCTCGCCGGTCCGGTCGACGACCTGGAGGACATGTGCGACGTGATCATCAGCAGCCAGCGGTCGAGTCACGAGCGTGACGACATCGCCCTGCTGGTGGCCGAGGTGCGCGATCTCGATCCGGACGAGATCGCGACCTGCCCGTTGCCGGCCGATCCGCGGTTCGTCTCGCACGCGCGCCGCTTCGTCCGCGGCACCCTGCAGCGGTGGGGCCTGGGCGGCCTGGTGGACGCCACCCAGCTCATCGTGAGCGAGCTGGTCACCAACGCGCTCAAGCACGGGTGGCCGCCGATAGAGCTGCGGCTGCTGCGCGGGCGGACGCTTGTGGTCGAGGTCGCCGACGGTTCGCCCGCCGCTCCCGCCCCGCGCACGGCCACCCCCGACGAGGACACCGGCCGCGGCCTCCAGCTGATCAAGCGGTTCGCCTACCGCTGGGGCACCCGTCCCACTCCGTACGGCAAGATCGTCTGGGTCGAGCAGCACCTCCCTTGACCCGGCGTTCCTTCCCCGGCGAGCGTGTATTACCGATCGTTGAGAAGCGTTACGTTCGAACGGGGAGTTCGTGGCGAGGAGGGGACATGATCGATATCCGTGACGCGTACCGCAGGGCGCTGGACGGTTTCGGGGACCGCCTCCATCTCGTCCGCCGCGGACAGTGGGAGTTGCCGACTCCCTGCGTGGACTGGGACGTCCGCGGGCTGGTGAACCACGTCGTGTCCGAGAACCTGTGGGCCCCCGAGCTGCTGTCCGGCCGCACGGTCGCGGAGGTGGGGGACGCCTTCGAGGGCGACGTGCTCGGCGACGACCCGCTCAAGGCGTTCGAGGCGTCCGCGCAGGGCGCCGTGCAGGCCGTGTACGCCGAGGGCGCCCTGACCTCCGTCACCCACCTGTCCTTCGGCGACGTGCCGGGCGAGGAGTACATCACCGAGCTGTTCGCGGACGCGCTGATCCACACCTGGGACCTGGCACGTGCCATCGGCGGGCCGGAAAGGCTCGACCCCGACCTCGTCGCCTCCTGCTCGGATTGGTTCGAGAAGGCGCGGGAGGACTACCGCGAGGCGGGGGTGATCGGGGACGAGCGAGGCGTCCCGGCCGGCGCCGACCAGCAGACTCACCTGCTCGCCGCCTGGGGCAGGAACCCCTAGGCCGGGCCTCTACCGGCCCGTGGGCCGCCTGCCGTGGTTGGCCTTCTTCTTCTTGCGTGCCTTCGACTTGCGCGCGCGTCTGCCCATGAAGACCGCCTTCCGTCGAGTACGGCGTTTCGCTCACTGTCCCCCGCGGGACCGCGACCGGCAAGTACCCGGACCCCAACTCAACATGTCTCCACGTCCGTGGGGCATAATTTGTTTGAATCTGTTGACAGGAGTGGTGGATGCTGGCCCAGCAACGGCAGCAGGCGATCCTGGAGAGGGTGCGCAGAACCGGCGGGGTGCGCGTCGCGCAGCTCGTACGCGACCTCGGGGTCTCGGACATGACGATCCGCCGCGACCTGGAGGTCCTCGCGGAACGCGGCCTGATCGTCAAGGTGCACGGCGGGGCGACCGCCACCGGCACCGGCTCGACGGAGGAGCCGGGCTTCGCGGCCAAGTCGGTGCGGCAGCAGGCCGAGAAGGAGGCCATCGCCCGCAGGGCGGCCATGCTCGTACGGCCGGGCAGCTCCGTCGCCCTGTCGGCCGGGACCACGACCTGGACCCTCGCCCACCACCTGGTGGACGTGCCCGAGCTGACGGTGATCACCAACTCCGTGCAGGTGGCCGACGTCTTCCACCGAGCGGGGCGGCCCGACCAGACCGTGGTGCTGGTGGGAGGCGTGCGCACGCCCTCCGACGCCCTGGTCGGCCCGGTGGCCGTGGCGGCCGTCCGCTCCTTGAACGTCGACACGCTCATGCTCGGCGTGCACGGCATGAGCGTCAGGGCGGGATACACCACGCCCAACCTGCTGGAGGCGGAGACCGACCGGGCCCTCATCACGGCCGCCCAGCAACTCGTGGTCCTGGCCGACCACACCAAGTGGGGGACGATCGGCATCAGCACGATCGCCGCCCTCGGCGAGGCCGATGTGGTCGTGAGCGACGCCGGTCTGCCGGAGGAGGCGCGCGCCGCGCTGTCGGAACACGCCGGCGAAGTCCTCCTCGCCGATCCGTCCGGGGAATCCGCGCTGGAGACCGCACTGTGACGCAGAACACCGCACGCTGAAAGTTGGAGACCGCTCTGTGAAGCGCACCATCACCCATCTCGCCGACGGCCGCGAGCTCATCTACTTCGACCGGCGCGACGACGCCGACCACAGCGCCACCGACCCCAGGGACCTGCCGCCGCGCCCCCTCGCCTCCGAGTTGCGCTACGACCCCCTGATGGACGAGTGGGTGGCCGTCGCCCGGCATCGTCAGACGCGCACCCACCTGCCGTCCGCCGAGGAGTGCCCGCTCTGCCCGGCCCATCCCGGCTCGGAGATCCCCTCGCCGTACGAGGTGGCGGTGTTCGAGAACCGGTTCCCGTCGTTCAGCTTCAACACCGGGACGTACGAGCAGGTGGGCGGCCTGAGCGAGGTGCGGCCGGGGATCGGGCGCTGCGAGGTGGTCTGCTTCACCTCCGACCACAACGCGTCGTTCAGCTCCCTGAGCGACGAGCAGGCCGAGCTCGTCGTCGAGGCGTGGGCCGACCGTACGGCCGAGCTGTCCTCGCTGCCCGGCGTGGAGCAGGTCTTCTGCTTCGAGAACCGCGGCGCCGAGATCGGCATCACGCTGCCGCACCCCCATGGGCAGATCTACGCCTATCCGTACGTCACGCCGCGTACGCGCCAGATGCTGGACGCCGCCGCCCGTCACCGGGGCGGCAACCTGTTCGCGGACGTCCTGGCCGCCGAGCGGAGGGGCCCCCGGGTGGTGGCCGCCAACGAGCACTGGACGGCCTTCGTCCCGGCCGCCGCGCGGTACCCGTTCGAGGTGCACGTCTACCCGCACCGCCGGGTGCCCGACATCCCCGCGCTGTCGCCGGAGGAACGGGCCGCCTTCGCGCCGCTCTACATCGACGTGCTGCGCCGCCTCGACGGGCTGTTCGGCGTCGTCATGCCGTACGTCGCCGCCTGGCACCAGGCCCCGGTCACCTACCGGCGCGACCTGGCCCATCTCCACCTTCAGCTCTTCACGATCCGGCGGGCGCCGAACAAGCTGAAGTACCTCGCCGGCTCGGAGTCGGCGATGGGCGCGTTCGTCAACGACGTGCTCCCGGAGGAGGCCGCCCGGCTGCTCCGGGAGGTGGTCACGGCTTGATCACCGAACGGTTGCGACTTGGGTGGCACCTGTAGTTTCTTTACCAGTAGTATCCCTGGCACCGGTTGTCACAACCGGTACGCCTAATCCCGGGCGCCTCGCCCGGGAGCCGGGGACCCAACCACGAACCTGGGGTCAAGGCAGCCGCCTGCCCGGGCTCCTCCAGCCCGCACCCGTCAGCTAACCCGGCCGGCACGTGGAGAGGAGTGGGCTCTGCCCCGCGCGTACCCCCTGGCTGTCGGTGTGCTCGCCTCCGCCGCCCTCGTGTTCGGCGTGGCCGCCCCGGGCGCCGCCGACCCCAAACCGACGGCGAAGCAGCTCAAGCAGGAGCTGTCGGACCTGCGGAAGAGGATCGACCGGCTGATCGCCGACTACAACGCCAAACGAGTCGCGCTCGCCGAGGCCCGCGTCGAGGAGAAGGCCGCGCGCGGGCGGCTGGCCAAGGCGGAGGCCGATTACGAGGCCGCCAGGGACGCCGTACGGCAGATGGCCGGGCTGCGCTACCAGACCGACAGCTCGATGGCGCTGCCCGACATGAACACCGCCGCACTGAACTACCAGCTCAAAGAGGAGCAGGCCGCCAGGCTCGAGCACTTCGACCGGATCCGCGCCGAGCGGCAGCGGGCCGCGGACGCGGCCAAGACGCTCGCCGGACAGCTCAAGACGCAGGCCGCCGAGGTCGCCGCACAACGCGAGGACGCCGAGGACCTCATCGAGGAGATCAAGGACAAGCTCGACGCCCTCATCCCGATCGCCCCGGGCAGACGGGCCGGCGGTTCCTGGGCGCCGGAGCTGCCCGCCGGCTCCGACAACATCACCCCCCGCATGCGACTCATGCGCACCGAGGTCGGCAAGGCCTTCAACCTGCGGTTTCCGGTCGGCTGCTACCGCGCGGAGAACAGCGGCGAGCACCCCCTCGGACGCGCCTGCGACTTCATGATGAGCTCGGGCGGCGCCATGCCCTCCCCGGAGATGAAGGCGCTCGGCGACAGCCTGGCCGCCTGGGCCATCAAGAACGGGCCGAAGCTGGGCGTGATGTACGTGATCTGGCAGCAGCGCATCTACAACCTCGGCCACCCCGGCTGGCGGACCATGTCCGACCGCGGCGGAGTCACCGCCAACCACTACGACCACGTCCACATCTCGATGTACTAGGCCCGCAAGCCATCCGCCGGCCCCTTGGCCCGGGCGCTCTCGATGGCCGCGCGCGGCACGGTCGATAGCATCGACGGCCATGGCACCCGACTTCCGGCTCCGTCCGGCCGAACCGGCCGACTACGACCGCGTGATCGCCGTCGTGGACGACTGGTGGGGCCGTTCGATCCACGGGTCCCTGCCCCGCCTGTTCCTCGATCACTTCCATCGGACGAGCATCATCGCCGAGCACGACGAGCGGCTCGGCGGATTCCTCGTCGGCTTCCTGTCCCCCTCGATGCCGGACGCCGCCTACATCCACTTCGTCGGCGTCGATCCCCGTTTCCGCGGCAATGGCCTGGCCCGCCGTCTCTACCGTGGCTTCTTCGACATCGCCCAGGCCGGCCACCGCTCCGTGGTCCGGGCCATCACCTCCCCGCAGAACGACGCCTCGATCGCCTTCCACACGAAGATGGGGTTCACGGTCACTGGTCCCCACCCTGACTACGACGGGCCCTCAACCGACCGGATCCTCTTCGAACGCCGGCTCCCGACCATGTGAAGGGCTTGCTGAACGACTTCTCGCGCTCGGGGGGTAGGGCCGGCCACCTCGGCGAGCGAGGCGGCCGGGCCGTTCCGGGTCAGGCCGGGATCTGCTTCTCGTGCCAGGTGTAGTAGAGGTAGGTGCTGCCGGGCCCGGTCAGCGTGCCGTAGACCTGCCAGAAGGTGTTGGTGCCGGGCGAGAAGCGGAAGATCTTGTCCCCGGGCCGGTCGTCCACGATCACTCGCTGTGACCCGGTGGGCCCGATCCGGACCTCGATCGTGAACGTCTCGGTGTCGGGGATGTCGAGGCAGACCTCGTGCGTGTACGCCGTCGGACCGACGATGTTGTAGAGGCGATTGTCCACCGCCGGCGCCTCGACGTTGGTGGGGACGTATTTGTTGACGACATAGGTGTACCCGCCCGTGGAGCAGTCCACTGCGGATGTGTCCGCGGACGCGGCGCCGACGCCGGTGAGCGTGGCGCCGAGGACGCCGCTGGCGACGGCGAGAACGGAGATGGTGCGCTTCATGCCTCTCCTCATCCGTGCGGTGGCCCTTCACCCAAGTAGTTGAAGGGTGAATTGATTTTGATCACATCTGCCCCATATGCACAAGCCTGAGCAATGAACCGTTCATCTCTCAGTCAAGGCGGTCAGGTTCGGCCTCCACAGTCGATGAACGGCCTACTTGTCTCTGCGAGCGCCCGCGACCCGGAAGAGAACATCGTCTTCGCCGTTGACGATGTTTTATCAATGGACTAACTTCGTCTCTGCGAGAGACGGCACCGCAGCACCGCGCCCGCCTCGCCGGCTCCTGCCCACACATCCCGATCGTTCGGAAGGCGATGACGCATGCCCGGAATCGGCGGCGAGACCGCACCTGGATTCGAAGCAGTACGTGAGGCGTTCGCGGCGAATCTGTCCGGCGGGCAGGAGGTGGGGGCCGCGGTCGCCGTATACCTGCACGGCCGGAAGGTCGTCGACCTGTGGGGCGGGATCGCCGACCCCGGGACGGGCCGCCCCTGGGACCGTGACACCCTGGCGGTCGTGTTCTCCACCACCAAGGGGGTCACCGCCGCCTGCGCGCACCTGCTGGCCGAGCGGGGCGAACTGGACCTGGACGCACCCGTCGCCGGCTACTGGCCGGAGTTCGCGGCGAACGGCAAGGGCCGGATCCCGGTGCGCTGGCTGCTCACCCACCAGGCCGGGCTGCCCGCGATCGACAACCCGATCACCCCGGCCGAGGCGATCGCCTGGGACCCGATGGTGACCGCGCTGGCCGCCCAGCGGCCGTTCTGGGAGCCGGGCACCGAGCACGGCTACCACGCGCACACGTACGGCTGGCTGGTCGGCGAGGTGGTCCGCCGGGTGACGGGCCGCAGCCTCGGTGCCTTCCTCGCCGAGGAGATCGCCGCACCGCTCGGCCTCGATCTTTGGATCGGGCTGCCGGAATCCGAGCAGCACCGGGTCAGCCGGATCGTCACGACCCCGATCGACCTCGGCGCGCTGACGGGGATCGACCTGGACGCCCTTCCCGAGTCCGCGCGCGAGGTGATGCGCGCCTATGCCGATCCCACATCGCTGACCATGCGGGCGATGACCGTCGTCACCCCTCTGCTGAACCACGACGACCCCGCCGAGCAGCTCGCCGAGATGCCCGCGACCAACGGCATCTGCACCGCCCGCGCGCTGGCCCGCTTCTACGCGGCCCTGATCGGCGAGGTCGACGGGCATCGCATCCTGTCCCCCGCCACTGTGGCGGCGGCGACCGCGGAACAGGCCGGCGGCGTGGACCGCGTCCTGCGCGTGCCCGTCCGGATCGCCACCGGTTTCGGCCTGCCCACCCCCGACGCCTTCTGGTACAGCCCGGCCGCCTTCGGGTTCCCCGGCTACGGCGGATCGCTCGGCTTCGCCGACCCGGCGTCCGGCCTCGCCTTCGGCTACGTCATGAACCGCGTTCGGGAGGGCGAGCCGGACAGCAGAGCCGCCACGCTCCTCGACGCGGTCCGCAGCGCGATCTGAGGCGGCGTTGGCGCGATACCGCGTGAGCCGGGCAGTATGCCGGGATGACCGACACACGTATCGATCCCCCTGTCGCCGCGGACGAGCGCACGATGCTGCGCTCCTGGCTGGACTGGCACCGTGAGACCCTCGCCGTGAAGTGCGAGGGCCTGACGGAGGAGCAGCTGCGGCTGCGCTCGGTGCCGCCCTCCAGCATGTCGCTGCTCGGCCTCGTCCGGCACATGGCCGACGTCGAGCGATCCTGGTTCCGGCGGCGGCTCAACGGCGAGGACCTGGAGGGCATCTACTACAGCGCCGACGACCCGGACGGCGAGTTCGACAACGTGGACACCGCGTCCGCCGAGGAGGCCTTCGCGACCTGGCGCGCGGAGGTCGAGCACGCGCGGGCGGCCGAAGAGGCCTGCGCCGACCTGGACGCCATGACGAAGACGGCCCGTGAGGGCGTCCACTACTCGCTGCGCTGGATCATGTGCCACATGATCGAGGAGTACGCCCGCCACAACGGCCACGCCGATCTGCTGCGCGAGCGCGTCGACGGCGCGACAGGCGAGTAGCCCGCCGCCCGGCGGGCTCAGCCGGACAGGCGGACCGGGTTGACGAGGTCGGCGTAGATGAGAAGGCCGCCCATGACGACCAGCAGGGCCGCCATGACGTACGTCAGCGGGAGCGCCTTGGCCACGTCCACGTAACCGGGGGCGGGCCGGCGGCGCACCCGCGCGAAGGCCCGCTTGAGGCCCTCCCAGAGCCCGCCGGCGATGTGCCCGCCGTCCAGCGGCAGCAGCGGGATCAGGTTGAACATGCCCACCGCGAGGTTCAGCGCGGCCAGCAGGTTGATGAAGATTTCGATCTTGTTCTCGACCGGGAGGTCCGAGGCGGCGATCTCACCGCCGATCCGGCCCGCCCCCACGATGCCGATCGGCCCGTTCGGGTCGCGCTTGTCTCCCGAGAACGCGGCGTTCCACACGCCGACCATCTTCTTGGGGATGTTGACCATCGCGACGGCGGTGCGCTCGGTCAGGTCCCACATCTGCCCGACGACGTAGCCGGGGCCCTTCTTCACCACGACGGTGGTCGGGCTCACGCCCAGGAAGCCGACGTTCTTGTCGATCTTGTCGGGGTCGGTCAGCGAGGGCATGTCCTGCGCGATCAGGTCGACCCGCACGTCGGTCCGCTGCCCGTTCCGTTCGATGCCGAGCGTCGTCGCCCCCGCGCCGTGCTCCCGGATCAGCCGCTGCGCCGCCTCCCAATCGGCGGCCGCAGTGCCGCCGACGGCGACGATGTGGTCGCCGGGCCGCAGACCGGCCTTGGCGGCGGGCGTCAGCGGGTCGCTGTCCCGGCAGTCGCGGTGCCCCGCCTCGGCGGCGGGGATGGCGCATTTGGACACCGAGGACACGACAGGCGTCAACTCGCGCACGCCGAACCCCATCATCACGACCGCGAACAGCACGAACGCCAGCACGAAGTTCATCGCCGGGCCGCCGGTCATGATGATGACCTTCTGCCACCAGGGCTTGCGGTAGAAGACCCGGTTCTCGTCGCCCGGCCGGATCTCCTCCGAGGCGACGGCCCGCGCGTTCTCGATGAGCCCCTGCCAGGGGCCCGTGGAGACGCTGCGCAGCTTGCCCGGCTCGTCGGAGGCACGCGGCGGGAGCATGCCGATCATGCGGATGTAGCCGCCGAGCGGGATCCACTTCACGCCGTACTCGGTCTCGCCCCGCCTGCGCGACCACATCGTGGGCCCGAAACCCACCATGTACTGGGTCACGCGGACGCCGAAGAGCTTGGCGGGCACGAGGTGCCCGATCTCGTGAAGCGCGATGGAGACCAGCAGACCGACGAAGAGGATCACGAACCCGGCCACGAAGAGCCAGCTCATCAGCGCGTACCCCCGAGGTGGAGAAGGTGCCCTGGCAGACGAAGCACCTTTCGAGCGTAGCCCACCCGCGCAAAAGCGAAGACTTTTCCGACGCGGGTTCGGCTTGCCCGGCCATGACCGATTAGGGACACTTCGTTGACAGTACGCAATTGGTCGATCACCCTTTGAGAGACGTCCAGAGGGGAGCATCTTGATCCGGATCCTGGTGGCCGAGCATCTTCCGTTGGTACGGCGTGGCCTGGTCGCGTCCCTCGACGGGGAGGACGACCTGCGGGTGGTCGCGGACGTCGGGTCGGGCGAGGACATCGTGCCCGCGGCCCTGGACGTGCGGCCGGACGCCGCCGTCATCGACGCGGACCTGCCCGGCGTGGACGGGCTCAGCGCGGCGGCACGGCTCGGTGAGAAGGTGCCGCGCTGCCGGGTGATGCTGCTGTCGGCGCAGCCGAGCCCGGGTCACGTGAAGCGGGCCTTCGCGGCGGGCGTCCTGGGCTACCTGAGCATCGAGGTGGGCCCCGAGCAGCTCGCCGACGGCATCCGCCGGATCACCGCCGGGCGCCGGGTCGTCGACTCCGAGCTGGCGGTCGCCGCGCTGGAGGCCGCCGACTGCCCGCTGACGCCGCGGGAGCACGACGTGCTGCGGCTCGCGGCGGGAGGCGCGCGCCCGAAGGAGATCGCCGCGGACCTGGGCCTGTCCGTCGGCACCGTGCGCAACCACCTGTCGCGCATCCTCGTCAAGACCGGGGCGCGCAGCCGTGTGGACGCCGTCCGCATCGCCACCGACTCCGGCTGGCTGTAGGAACTCAGGGGCGCCAGATCAGGACGAGCGCGCAGTCGTCGTTGTGGCCGGAGGACATCGACTGGACGAGCTGCCGGGCCTTGTCCCGGAACCCCGACGGCAGCAGCCGCTCGGCCTCTCCCAGCAACCGGTCGAGCCCGGCGTCGATGTCCCGGCCGGGCTGTTCGATCAGCCCGTCGGTGAACAGCATGAGCGCGTCGCCCCTGCGCAGCACCCCGCTGTCGGTCTCGCAGGCCAGGTCCGGAACCACGCCGAGCACGACGCCCTTCGCCGTGGACACCCGCCACGTGCCCGACCCGGCGTCGAACCGGACCACCGGCGGGTGTCCGGCCGAGGTGATGGTGTAGGCGCCCGTGGACAGGTCGAGGTCGAGGTGGACGGCGGTGACGAACCCCTCGTCGCCGAGCTGGCGGTGCAGGTAGGAGTTGCACGCGACGAGGAAGTCGTCCACCGAGCCGAGCAGCCCGCCGAAGGTGCCCGACAGCATGAGCGCGCGGGTGCCCGCGTCCACGCCCTTGCCGGACACGTCGACGACCGCGACCTGGACCCGGTCGCCCTCCCGCATCGAGACGACGAAGTCGCCGCCGAACGAGGATCCCCCGGCCTGCTTGAGCACCACCTTGCCGCCCCAGTCCTTGGGCAGCGAGGGCAGCTCGCTCTGCCGCTTGAGCCGGTCGCGCAGCTCCAGCAGCATCGCGTCGCCGCGCAGGCCCTGGACGCCGAGCTTGCCCCGGGTCCGGGCCATCGTCCACGCCAGCGCGGCGGTGAAGGCCATCGTGATCAGCAGGCCGGGCCCGACGCTGGGCACCCCCGTGATCGGTCCCATGTACGTCAGGGAGGCCACGACCACGCACAGCAGGATCGCGAGGCTGCGCAGCCGGAGCTGGAGACCGCCGATCAGGGTGAAGAGGATCAGCAGCGAGGGCGAGAACCAGTACGCCGACACCTCCGCGTCGAGCACGCCGACCACGATGGTGAGCACGGCGAGAGCGATGAGGAGGTACCGGTCCCTCGACCAGACTTTCCTGACGAAACGAACCAACGGCACCAGGAGCGGTACGCGCGCCAGGAGCGCGCGCAGCCGAGGAGGGATCAGCGGCGCCGGTCGGGAAGTCATGATGGCCTCGACTGTATCCGGACAGCCCAGGTGGCGGCACCTGCTTGACCAAGGTCTAGATCACGCGGCACGGATATTGGGTCGCCCCGCGCGGCGGCCCGCTTCTACGGTGTTTCGATGAGCATCGCCGTCCGCCCCATCAAGGAAGCCGAGTGGCCGGCTTTCGTGGCCGTCGCCTACGAGGCGTTCAGCTCCACCTATCCACTGGAGATCACCGACCGCTGGCGCGAGATCATGGAGATCGACCGCCTGGTGTCCGCCTTCGACGGCGACCTGGCGGCCGGCTGCGCCGGCGCGCTGTCCTTCCGGATGACGGTTCCCGGCGGCCCGATCCCCGTCGCCGGGGTCACGTCGGTGGGCGTGCTCCCCTCACACCGCCGGCAGGGCGTGCTGACCGCGCTGATGACCCACCAGCTGCACGACCTGCACGACAGCGGGCGCGAGGCCGTCGCCGCGCTCTACGCCAGCGAGGCCGGCATCTACGGCCGCTTCGGGTACGGCAGGGCCGCCGACGCCCTGTCCTTCCGCATCCCCACCCACGGCTCGGCCTTCACCCGCTCGGCCCCCGCCGATCCCGCGCTGCGTCTCCGGGTGGCCAGGCCCGCGGACGAGCTCGCCAGGCTCCGCCGGGTCTACGACGCCGTACAGCCCGGCCGTCCCGGCCTGTACGGGCGTTCGGAGGCGTACTGGCGGGCCGAGATCCTCCCGGACACCGACCACGACCGGGGCGGGATGGGCCCGCTGCGCTGCCTGATCGCGGAGGACGCGTCGGGGCCCCGCGGCTACGCGCTGTTCCGGGCGAGGTCCGGCTGGAACGAGCACAACGTGTCGGACGGGGAGGTCCGGCTCCTGGAGCTGCACGCCGTCGATCCCGCGGCGTACGCGCTGGCCTGGCGCGGCGTCCTCGACCGCGACCTGTGCGCGGTCGTCCACGCCGAGCGGCGCCCGCTGGACGACCCGATCATGCACCTGCTGGCCGAGCCCCGCCGGCTCAACGCGGTCTGGATCGACGATTTGTGGGTCCGTCTCGTGGATGTGGACCGGGCCCTGGCCGCCCGCGCCTACGCCGCCCCCGCCGACCTCGTCGTCGAGGTGGAGGACGAGGTCTGCCCGTGGAACGCCGGGCGCTGGCGGCTGAAGGTCGCCGGCGGGGAGGGGACGTGCGAGCGGAGCGAGGCGCCCGCGGACCTCACGCTGCCGGTCGGCGTGCTGGGCGCGGCGTACCTGGGCGGGCGGCCTCTCGGTGCGGCGGCGGACGCCGGGCTGGTGCGGGAGCACCGAGCGGGCGCCCTGCGCGAGCTGTCGGCCGCGATGGCATGGGACCCGGCGCCGTGGGGCTGCCGGGTGTTCTGAAACGCGCCGCGGACAACCGGCGCGTAGGCTTCGGGCATGGCGCTGCAGAGTTTGCAGATCACCGCGATCACGGCCATGCGGGCCCGGGACGTGTCCCGGCCGACGCCGGAGCAGCTGGAGGCCGCCGACCAGCGGCCGCTGCGGGACGAGACGCCCCGGCGGGAGCCCCGCCGGGGCCGGGACGGCAGAGGGACTCAGGCGGGCAGCGGCGGCAGTTCGCCGGTGGTCTCGTAGTCGGCGAGCTGGCGGATCCGCCGGGCGTGCCGCTCGGCCCCGGAGAACGGCGTGGCCAGGAAGAGCCCGACGAACCGGGCGGCCTCCTCCGGCGTGTGCTGCCGGGCGCCCAGGCTGATCACGTTGGCGTCGTTGTGCTCGCGGGCCAGCTTGGCCGTGTCCTCGTTCCAGGCGAGGGCCGCGCGCACCCCCCGCACCTTGTTGGCGGCGATCTGCTCGCCGTTCCCCGAGCCGCCGATCACCACTCCGAGGCTGCCCGCGTCGCCTGCCACGCCCTGAGCGGCGCGCAGCACGAACGGCGGGTAGTCGTCCTCGGCGTCGTAGACGTGGGGCCCGCAGTCCTCCACCTCGTGGCCCTGCTCCTTCAGCCAGGAGACCAGGTGATTCTTCAGCTCGTAGCCGGCATGGTCGGCACCGATGTAGACACGCACGGCACAAGTTTCCCAGAAGGCCTCTGGCGGACACGACCCCGGGCTCCACTAAAGTAATAGCCAAGACGGGTATCCGTCCCTTACACCTCCGGCCTGACAGGAGTGTCATGCGCGAGCTGCGTTACGTCGGCGACCCGGTCCTGCGCACCCCCGCGGAACCGGTGACGGACTTCGACCGCGAACTGCGCCGGCTGATCGACGAGATGTTCGCCGTCATGTACCAGGCCGACGGCGTGGGGCTGGCCGGGCCGCAGATCGGCGTGGGCCGCCGGCTGTTCGTCTACGACATCAGCAACCGCAAGGGCCACGTGATCAACCCGGAGCTCACGATCGACGACGCCGAGCAGGTCGTCGAGGAGGAGGGCTGCCTGTCGGTGCCCGGCAAGGAGACCGGCAAGCCGTTGTACGCCCCGACCGCCCGCGCCGCCGGGGTCACCCTGCGCGGGGTCGACAAGCTCGGCAGGCCCGTCTCCGTCAAGGCCCGCGGCATGCTCGCCCGGTGCTTCCAGCACGAGTTCGACCACCTCGAAGGCACGCTGTACGTCGACCGGCTGGGCAAGGACGAGCGCCGCAAGATCCTCCTGCAGGCGCCCTGACTCAGAGCTGGATGGCCTTGACCTCCAGGAACTCCTCCAGGCCGAACTCGCCGAGCTCGCGGCCGATCCCCGAGTGCTTGTAGCCGCCGAACGGCGCCATCGTGTTGAACCGGCCGCCGTTGACGGCCACCTGCCCGGTGCGCAGGCGGCGCGCGACCGCGAGCGCCCTGTCCTCGGTGCCCGCCCACACCGCTCCCGACAGCCCGTACGGCGTGCCGTTGGCGATCTCGACGGCCTCGTTCTCCGACGAGAACGGGACGATCGACAGCACCGGGCCGAAGATCTCCTCCTGCTCGACGGACATGCCGGGCGAGACGCCCGCGAAGATCGTGGGCTCGACGTAGTAGCCGCGTTCCATCGGGTTGTCGGGCCCGCCGAGCACGAGGCGGGCGCCCTCCTCCTGGCCGCGGTTGATGTACCTGACGACCCGGTCGCGCTGGGCGGCGGACACCAGCGGGCCCAGACGGGTGCCCTCGGCGAACGGATCGCCCGGGACGTAGGCGCCGGCCGCCTCGACAGCGAGCCGTACGGCGTCGTCGTACTGGTCCCAGTGGACCAGCATCCGGGTCAGCGCCGAGCAGGTCTGGCCCGAGTTGAGGTACGCCCCGGCGACCCCGTTCCTCACCGCCTTCTCCAGGTCGGCGTCGGGCAGGATGATGTTCGCGGACTTGCCGCCGAGCTCCAGGGCCACCCGCTTGACCGTCTCGGCCGCGAGGGCCGCGACCCGGCGGCCGGCCCTCGTGGACCCAGTGAACGACACCATGTCGACGTCCGGATGGGCCGCGATGGCCTCGCCGACCACCGGCCCGTGGCCGCTGACCATGTTGAACACGCCGGGCGGCAGCCCTACCTCGTGGAGGATGTCGGCCAGCGCGTACGCCGCGAGCGGCGCGACCTCGCTCGGCTTGAGCACCACCGTGCAGCCCGCGGCCAGCGCCGGGGCCACCTTGCACACGACCTGGTGGAGCGGGTAGTTCCACGGCGTGATCGCGCCCACCACGCCCACGGGCTCGCGCACGATCAGCGAGTTGCCCACACGGCCGGCGTCGAACTCGTACCTCTTGGCGAGGTCGGCGTAGAAGGCCAGCACCTCGGCGGGCATCAGCGTCTGCACTTTCAGCGCGAGCGTGAGCGGCGCCCCCATGTCGGTGGCGATGGTCGCCGCGATCTCCTGGGCGCGTTCCTTGAGCAGCCCGGCCGCCGCCCCCAGGAACGCGGCGCGTTCGGCCGGCTCCAGGGCCGACCAGGAGGGGAAGGCGGCACGGGCGGCGGCGACGGCGGACTCGACGTCGGCGGGCGACCCCGCGGGCACCCGGTCCACGATCTCCTCGGTCGCGGGGTTGACGACGTCGACGGCCTCGCGCGAGGCGGACGGGACCCAGGCTCCGTTCACGTAGAGGTGACGCATGTCACTCATCCTTGCGCCTCGGCTGTCAGATGGCGAGCCTTCCGGCCGAAACCTTTCCGATCGATTCGCGAGCCGGTGAAGGAGCCTGTCAGCGTCAGGTGAAGATCGGGTCGCGGGTCCGGGACCGCTTCAGCTCGAAGAAGCCGTCGGTGCCGGCGACGAGCAGGACCCCGTCCCACAGCCGGGCGGCGGCCTCGCCCCTCGGGATCGGCGACACGACGGGACCGAAGAACGCCGTGCCCTCGACGGCGATGACCGGCGTGCCCACCTCCTGGCCGACCAGGTCGATGCCCTCGCCGTGCGAGCGCCGGATCGCCTCGTCGTACTCGTCCGAGTCGTGCGCGGCGACCAGTGCGGAGTCGAGCCCCGCGGCGGTGAGGGCCTCGGCGAGCGTGGCCCGGTCGCGCTCGCGCCCCTCGTCGTGGAAGCGCCGGCCGATCTCGGTGTAGAGGTCGCCGAGGACCTCCTCGCCGTACTTGTCCGCCGCGGCGGCGAGCACCCGTACGGCGCCGAGCGTCTGCCCGACCCGCTCGCGGTAGTCGGCGGGGATGTCCTTGTCCTCGTTCAGCACCGCCAGGCTCATGATGTGCCAGCGCACGTCGATGGGCCGGAGCGCGGCCACCTCGTGGATCCAGCGCGAGGTGATCCACGCCCAGGGGCAGGCGGGGTCGAACCAGAAATCGACAAGCTTTCGGTCGGACACTGTGACACCCTCTCGAACGGACTATGGTTCCTGCGGTCGTCAACCCGGGCAGGAAATCTCCTATTCCAGGTAGGAGCGATCTCGAATCCGCGATGTCCCCGCGGCGTGGCAGGATTCATCCATTCCCTGACGCGACGGGGCGGCGGGGATCCGGGGGCTCGATCATGTGATGAGGAGCGGGTGTGGCAGGGAATCTGACACGGGACGAGGCTCGGGAGCGCGCTCGGCTGCTCTCCGTCCAGTCCTACCAGGTCGAACTCGACCTGACGGAGGGCGAGGAGCGGTTCGAGAGCATCACGACGGTCCACTTCACCTCGGACCGCGAGGGGGCGGACACCTTCATCGACCTGCACGGCGCGCACGTGCGGAAGGTCGTGCTCAACGGCAGGGAGCTGGACGTCAGCACCTACGACGCCGAGAAGGGGCGCATCCCGCTGCCGGGGCTGGCCGCGCACAACGAGCTGCGTGTGGACGCCGACTGCTCCTACATGCGCACCGGTGAGGGCCTGCACCGCTTCGTCGACCCCGTGGACCGGCAGGTCTACCTGCACAGCCAGTTCGAGACGGCCGACGCCCACCGGATGTACGCCTGCTTCGACCAGCCGGACCTCAAGGCGACCTTCGAGCTGACCGTCCTCGCCCCCGCCGACTGGGAGGTGGTGTCCAACGCCGCCCCCGACGCGGCCGAGGAGCTGGAGGAGCACCGCGGGCGGCACGGCACGCTGCAGGCCGCGAGGCGCTGGCACTTCCCGCCGACCCCCGTCATGTCGACGTACATCACGGCCCTCATCGCCGGGCCGTACGCCGTCGTGCGGGACGAGCACGACGGCATCCCGCTCGGCGTCTACGTGCGGCGCTCGCTCGCGCAGTACCTCGACGCCGACAACATCTTCGAGGTCACCAAGCAGGGCTTCGACTTCTTCCACCGCGTCTTCGGCCTGCGCTACCCCTTCGGCAAGTACGACCAGCTGTTCGTGCCCGAGTTCAACGCCGGCGCCATGGAGAACGCCGGGGCGGTGACGTTCCTGGAGGACTACGTCTTCCGCTCGCGCGTGACCGACGCGGTCATCGAGCGCCGCGCCGAGACGATCCTGCACGAGATGGCGCACATGTGGTTCGGCGACCTCGTCACCATGCGCTGGTGGGACGACCTGTGGCTGAACGAGTCGTTCGCCACCTACATGTCCGTGCTGTGCCAGGCCGAGGCCACCCGGTGGGGCCAGGGCGCGTGGACGACGTTCGCCAACGTCGAGAAGGCCTGGGCCTACCGGCAGGACCAGCTGCCCTCCACCCACCCCATCGCCGCGGACATCCCGGACATGCAGGCCGTCGAGGTCAACTTCGACGGCATCACGTACGCCAAGGGCGCGTCGGTGCTCAAGCAGCTCGTCGCGTACGTGGGCCTCGACAACTTCCTCGCCGGGGTGCGCGACTACTTCAACGAGCACGCCTGGAAGAACACCACCCTGCAGGACCTGCTGTCGGCGCTGGAGCGCACCTCCGGGCGCGACCTGTCGTCCTGGTCGAAGGAGTGGCTGGAGACCTCGGGCGTCAACACGCTGCGGCCGTCGTTCACCACGGACGACGAGGGCCGGTTCCTGAGCTTCGACGTGCTGCAGGAGGCCACCCAGGAGCACCCGACGCTGCGCTCGCACCGGGTGGCCATCGGCCTGTACTCCCTGCGGGACGGCGTGCTGACCCGGACCAAGCGGGTCGAGCTCGACGTGGTCGGGGCGCGCACGGCCGTGCCCGAGCTGGTCGGCGAGGCCCGGCCCGACCTCGTGCTGGTGAACGACGACGACCTCACCTACGCCAAGATCCGGCTCGACGAGCGGTCGCTGCAGACCCTCGTGAACGGCGGGATCAGCGCGTTCACCGAGTCGCTGCCCCGCGCGCTGTGCTGGTCGGCCGCCTGGGACATGACGCGGGACGCCGAGATGGCCACCCGCGACTACGTCAAGCTGGTCGTCTCCGGCATCGACTCGGTGCGCGACATGACCGTCCTGCAGACCGTGCTGCGCCAGGCCCGCCAGGCCGTGCAGCAGTACGCCGACCCGGCGTGGCGGGCCACCGGCCTCGCCGAGCTGGCCGGCGCGCTGCGCCGCCTGATCGCGGCGGCGGAGCCGGGCTCGGACCACCAGCTCGCCTACGTCAACGCCTTCGCCGCCACCGCCACCTCGCCCGACGACCTGGCGTTCCTCAAGGGCGTCCTCGACGGCGCCGAGGTGCCCGAGGGCCTGGCCGTCGACACCGACCTGCGCTGGACGCTCATCCACGCGCTCGTGTCCGGCGGTGTGCTCGGCGCCGGGGACATCGACGCGGAGCTGGCGCGGGACGCCACCGCGACCGGCGAGCGCTCGGCCGCCACCAGCCGGGCCGCGATCCCGACCCCGGAGGCCAAGGCCGAGACCTGGACGGCGATCGTGGCAGGCGAGCTCAGCGGGGCGCTGCTGCGCTCCACGATCCTCGGCTTCGTGGACCCGCACCACCCCGAGCTGCTGGAGCCGTACGGCGACCGGTACTTCGAGGAGATCGGGCGGATCTGGAGCGAGTGGACCTTCGACATGGCGCAGAACTTCGCCGTCGGCTGCTACCCCGCGCTGCTGATCCGTCCGGAGACCGTGGCCCGCACGCAGGACCACATCAGCGCGAACCAGCCGCCGCACGCGCTGCGGCGCCTGCTGCTCGAGGGCGCCGACGGCGTCAGCCGGGCGCTGCGCGCCCGCGCCCGCGACGCCTCCGCGTGATCTTGCAGTTTGTCGCACAGGACCCCGCCGAGCTGCCCGGTCACCCTTGGTGATCATGCAGAATTCGGCGGGCCCACCCTTCTGGCAGCGTGAATACAGTCCGTGATCTTGCAGTCGGGCAAACCGGGTGCAAGATCACGGACTTTTGTCGTACGGCGTGAGCTGCGCGGATCGCTCCGCGGCGCCGATCACTGCAAGATCACGGAGGGTCGCCCTCCAGGTCATCGCGTACGCGTGCGACAAACTGCAAGATCACGACGGAGAGGGCGTTTACAGGGGGGCGGCCCGGGACTACCGTCCGTGCAGGAGGCCTCCATGATCCCCTTGATCGTCGTCCTCGCCGTCGTGGCCGTCCTCGTCGCGGCGTTCGTCTCCGTCTACAACCGTCTCGTCCGCGCCCGCAACAACGCCGACAACGCCTGGGCCCAGATCGACGTGCAGCTCAAGCGCCGCTACGACCTGATCCCCAACCTCGTGGAGACCGTCAAGGGCTACGCCGCCCACGAACGGGCCACGCTGGAGGCCGTCGTCGCGGCGCGCTCCCGGGCGATCGGCGCCCGGGGCCCGGCCGAGCAGGCGGCCGCCGAGAACATGCTGTCGGACGCGCTGAAGAGCCTGCTCGCGGTGGCCGAGGCCCACCCCGATCTCAAGGCGAGCGCCAACTTCGCCGAGCTCCAGGAGGAGCTGGCCGCCACCGAGAACCGGATCGCCTACTCCCGGCAGTACTACAACGACGCCGTCCTGACCTACAACAACGCCGTCCAGGCGGTCCCCGCGAACATCGTGGCCGGGATGACCGGCTTCGCGCCCCGCGAGTACTTCCAGGCGCCCGGCGAGGAGCGCGGCCCCGTGCGGGTCAGGTTCTGACGGTGTCCGCCTCGATGGCCGCCTGGGTGGCCGCCGCGGCGGCGACCGGCCTGTGGCTGCTGCTCCTGCTCGCGCTCGCCGTGGCGACGAGGAACCCGGACGTCGAGCCGGGGCCGGCCACCGGGGAGCTCGCCGGGCACTCCCCCGCGGTGGTCGACCTGATCACCGGCAACTGGCGGCTGTGCGACGAGGCGGCCTCGGCCACCCTGCTCGACCTGGCCGCCAGGGGAGTCGTGGCCGTCGAGGAGATCGGCCCCGAGCTGTCCCTCGTACGGCTGCGCAAGGAGCCGGGCGGCCTGCGGCCGTACGAGCGGCTCGTCTACGACCACGTCCGCTCGCTGGCGGTCGACGGCGTGGTCGCGACGGGAGCGCTGGCCGAGGGCTCGCGCGACCTCGGCCGGTGGTGGAAGAGCTTCCGCAGGAAGGTGATCGTCGAAGCGCGGGAGCAGGGCCTGTCCCGGCCGCGCTGGAGCCGGGCGCACGCGCTGCTCCTCGGCGTGGCCGCGAGCGTCCCCGCGGTGGCCATCGGCATCGCGGTCTCCGTCGACGACAGCCGCGCGAACCACGACGGCGGTCCCGGGGCGGCGATCGTGTCCTTCGCGCTGCTCGTGGCGATGATGGGCCGGCTGAACGGGGAGCGCGGCACGGCCGAGGGTGCCCGGGCCGCCGCGCACTGGCTCGGCGTCCGCGAGCACCTGCGCGCGACCGGCCGGTTCGCCGAGCGGCCCGCGGCCTCGGTCACGATCTGGGGCCGCCACCTCGCGTACGCCGCCGCGCTCGGGCTCGCGCCGCGGGCCGTCGGGAGCCTTCCGGTCAGCACGCCGGCCGACGACAACCGGGCCTGGTCCGACTACGGCGGGATGTGGCACGTCGTCGACGTCCGCTACCCCTCGCGGCTGCTGTGGGGCAGGCCGCCGGGGCCGACGATCCTGCGGGGCCTCGCGGCCGGCTGGTTCGCCGGGTTCTTCACCTGGATCCTCCTGGTGGTCGCCGCCGCCTTCGGCGTGTGGCCGGACGGGTTCGTCCTGCCCGCCGCCCTCGCCGCCGGCCTGGCGGTCGCCGGGCTACCGGTCGTGTACGCGATCACCGATCTCGGTGGTGCGGCGACGGTCGAGGGCCAGATCGTCCGGCTGCGCCGCTTCTCCGACGGGAGCAAGGGGAACGACACCCCCAAGTGGACGTACTGGTGCGCGATCGACGAGGGGGGCTCCCGCGAGGTCAGGGCCATGTGCCTGAGCGAGGAGATGTGGCGCCCCCTGCGGGAGGGCGACAAGGTGCGGGCCGTGGCGGGCCGCAGGCTCGGCTGGATCAGGCGGATCGACGTGACGGAGGACTCGCGTATGCGGGACGCCCCCTCCTACGGCGACACCGGCGAGCACCTGGTGGACGCGCCGGAGAACCTGGGCGAGGTCCGGATACTGCCCGATCCCCTGGCCCGCGCGACGACGGCGGACGGCGTACGCCCTGCCGACCTCACCCCTGCCGACCTCGTCACTCCCGCCGATCTCAAGCGCGCTCTCGGGATCGACGTCGGGGCCCCCGTGGCGTGCGACGGCCCTCCCGCGCCGTCCTGGCTCCGCATCGACTCCTGCCGGTACGAGACCGGCACCGGCGTGACGGTGGACGTCCATGCCGCCACCGGCCTGCGCTCCCGCTACCTCATGGTGGTCGGGCACACGCTGACCCGGGTTCAGGGCCGGCCGGTCGAGGGGGTCGGCGACGGCGCCATGCTCTACCCGGGCCTGGTGTCGGCGGCCACCCGCCGGGGCACGTTCGCGATCACCGTGTCGTCCCCGCAGGGCCCGCCGCCGCCCGGCCCGCTGATCGACCTCGCCCGTACGGCCGCCGCCCGCCTGGGTCAGTAAGGTCGTCGGGTGCACTCAGCCCGAGACCTGTTGATCGCCCTGGCTCGCAGGCACTCGTTCGGCGACGTCGGCGCGCTGGCGCCCGACGTGCTCGGAGAGGGCGCGCGGGCGGCCCTGGTGACGTCGGTCTGTGAGTTCGGCCAGCGGCTACTCACCCTCGACGCGGAGGACTTCGCCACCGAGATCGACGCCCAGACGGTGCCCGCCGGCCTGCGCAGGCGCGCCCGCGCGTGCCACATGCCGCAGACGCCGAGGGAGCAGCCGCGCGGCGCGCTCGACTCGCTGCGACCGGCCTACGCGCTGCTCCTGGAGGTGATCGAGTCCCGCTGGCGGCGGCGCGAGCTGAGCGCGATGATCGCGGCCGTCCACATCTGCAGCGAGTATCTGCCCCTGCTCGCCTTCGAGCCCGCGCTCGGCCACGCGGGCGACCCGGTCCGCTGGCCCGAGGGCCTGCGCGCCCCCGGCAGCCGGTTCGGCACCATGCCGGTCAGGGAGTGCGACCACACCAGGGCCGAGCGGTCGGCGGCCGAGCGGACGCTGCGCGTGGCCGTGGAGCCGCCGCCGGGCTGGCGGGCCTACTTCGACCGGCAGCACAGCCAGGTGGCGGGGGCCCTGGCCACCTGCGCCGGCCGGTGCCGCACCCCCTGCGAGGCACTCGCGTGGGTGCCGGACCTCGACGACCTGTCCGCCCGCTGCCGGATCGCGCTGGCGTTCGCCGAGACCCCGCTCGTACGGCTGCGCCACGCGGCCCCGGTGGGCCACGGCTTCGGCGTGCCGTCGCCGGAGGAGGTGCTGGAGGCGTGGGAGCGCAGCCGCGCCGCGCTGGCCAAGCACGACGCGGCCCGCGAGGTCACCGAGGACGACGACTTCCCGCTGCCGGGCCTGCCCGCCCTGTTCTCCGCCGTGGCGGCGGCGCCGGTGCGGCCGGCCACGCTGCTCGCCGACGTCGCCGCCCACGTGGTGGAACTGCTCGGGTAGCCGTTACCAGACCGGCGGCCTGCGGTCGCCCCAGAAGCCGCCGACCGACGCCTCCACCTGGGACGACAGCGAGATGAGCGTCCCCTCGTCGCCGTACCTGCCCGCCAGCATGACGCCGATCGGCAGGCCCTCGGGCGTCCAGTGGAGCGGGAGGTTCACCGCGGGCTGCCCGCTCACGTTGTAGATGGCCGCGAAGGGCGCGAAGCGCATCATCCGCTCGAACGTCTCCTCGGGCGAGTCGACGTCCTCGAACCAGCCCACCGGCACGGGCGGCTGGGTGACGGTCGGCGAGAGCACCGCGTCGTAGGTGTCGGTCACCAGCAGCGCGAACCGCGTGGCGAGCTGGAGCGTCCCCTGGGCCTGGAGGAACTCGGGAGCCGAGACGGCGCGGCCGCGCTCGCGCAGCCACGCGGTGAGCGGGCGCAGCTTCGGCTCCAGTTCCTCGGCGACCGGGTGCATGCAGGAGAAGGCGAACCACATCTTGACGAACTCGGGCACCACGTCCGGCCCGAACGGCGGGGCGATCTCCTCCACCTCGTGGCCGAGCGACTCCAGCGTCGCCGAGGCGCTCTCGTACGCCGCGAGGACCTCGGGGTGGACCTCCGCGCCGGGCACGGCGGGCGTGGCGAACCGGGCGATCCGCAGCCGGCCCGGCTCGCGTCCCACGTACGCCGAGAACGACCCGAGCGCGGGCGGCGGGGCGTGGTAGAGGTCCCCGGGGTTGTTGTGCGCCATGACGTCCAGCAGCGCCGCGGCGTCGGCCACGTCGCGGGCCAGCGGCCCGTTGGTCGACAGCCCCGCGAGGTCGGGCACGATGGGCGCCGCGGAGATGCGGCCGCGGCTGGGCTTGATGCCGTACAGGCCGCAGACGGAGGAGGGGATGCGGATCGAGCCGGCGCCGTCGCTGCCCTGCGCCACGGGCGCGAGTCCGGCCGCGACCGCGGCTCCCGCTCCCCCGCTCGACCCTCCGGCCGACCGCGTGGTGTCCCACGGGGTGCGGGCCGGCTCGCCCAGGTAGGTCTCCGTGTAGCAGGGCATGCCGAACTCGGGGGTGCTGGTCTTGCCCAGCATGATCGTGCCCGCGTCCCGCAGGCGCTCGACCACGCTGTCGTCCGCGGGCGCGACGAACCCCTCGTACGTGGCCGAGCCGAAGTAGACCGGGACATCCTTGACGAAGTTGAGGTCCTTGATCGGAACGGGTACGCCCAGCAGCGGGGGAAGGTCCTCGGCGCCGCCCGCGGCGATCCGGGCCTCCTGCTCGCGCGCCTGGCCGAGGGCCCGCTCGGCGGTCACCGTGACGAACGCCCCCAGGCCGGGGTCGAGCCGCTCGATGCGCTCCAGGTAGTGCTCGGTGATTTCCACGGGGGAAAGTTCCCCCGTACGTACGGCTGCCGCCTGCTCGAGGGCGGTAAGATCGTGAATGTGCGCCACGCTACCGAACGGTAGGCCTCCGGGCCGCGGATATCTAGAGAAGATACCCGCACTTCCGCGCAACGAATCGGCTCAAGCAGGCCACAAAAGTATGAACCATCCAACACTAGGCAAGCCGCTGACGGCTCAACTACCGTGAGTGATGTGGATACCGGTCTAGCGCCAGAAGACGGTCACGATACGTCACCCATCTGGGTCGGTGACCAAACGTCGGAGCAGGCGGAACGCCCTCCGGCGCCACCCGAGGCGCCGGCGTCCCCCACATACGCTCCGGTCCAGCGCACGTCGCTGAGCAGCCTGTGGCAGGACACGCGATACCGCCATCTGCGCCGCCGTGCCCTGATCGCGGTCGCGGCGGGCGTGGTGTTCGCCGTGCTGTTCGGCAGCTGGCGGCTCGGGCTCACCGCGGCCATCCTCGCGTGTGTCGCCGACGCCGTCTACCGGGCGAGAACCGTCTCCACCATCCCCGCCTGGCGGCGCGCCTCAGCGGCCGAGCGCCAGACGGAGGCCCAGCTCAAGAAGCTGGAGCGGAACGGCTACAAGACGCTGCACGCCCGGGCCATCCCCGGCAGCGAGGCGCAGATCGACCACCTGGTGGTCGGGCCCACCGGCGTGTACGCGGTGGACTCGGAGAAGTGGGACAAACGCCTGCCCGTACGTGTCCAGTCGCACCGCAAGCTCTTCCACGGCCCGTTCAACCAGAAGCCGCGGCTCGACGAGGCCCGGTGGGAGGCCGCGCAGGCCAGCGACCTGATCAGCAAGGCGCTCGGCCGGGAGATCACCGTGGTGCCGTCCCTGGCCATCTACGGCCCGCCGATCCCCTGGCGCATCCTCAACATCCGCGAGGTCGACGTCTTCTCCGGCGGGCTCGTACGCAAGTGGATCACCAAGCGGGAGAGATCGCTCACCACGGCCGAGATCAAGGCGATCTACCTGGCCGCCGAGCGCGTGCTGCCCGCGCGGTATCCCGAGTAGACACGTCCCGAGTCGTGGACAGCAGGTCTCGGCAGCCGGGCACTGGCCGTACCATTTGAAGACTCAGTAGTCTCCGGATGGGGGTCCCTCGATGCCCGCTCTCAGGTCCCGCACTGTCACCCACGGCAGGAACATGGCCGGCGCACGTGCGCTGCTTCGGGCCACGGGCGTAGCGGGCAGCGACCTCGGCAAGCCGATCGTCGCGATCGCCAACAGCTTCACCCAGTTCGTGCCCGGCCACGTGCACCTGCGCGAGGTCGCCGAGGTGGTGGCCGGCGCGGTCAGCGAGGCGGGAGCCGTCCCGCGCGAGTTCAACACGATCGCCGTGGACGACGGCATCGCGATGGGCCACGGCGGCATGCTCTACTCGCTGCCGTCCCGCGAGCTGATCGCCGACGCGGTCGAGTACATGGTCAACGCCCACTGCGCCGACGCGCTGGTCTGCGTGTCCAACTGCGACAAGATCACGCCGGGGATGCTGCTCGCCGCCTTCCGGCTCAACATCCCCACGATATTCGTGTCGGGCGGCCCGATGGAGGCCGGCAAGATCCCCGGCCGCAAGCTCGACCTGATCGACCCGATGATCGCCTCCGCCGACGCGAGCGTGTCGGACGCCGACCTCCTGGCGATGGAGGAGAACGCCTGCCCGACCTGCGGGTCCTGCAGCGGCATGTTCACCGCCAACTCCATGAACTGCCTCGCCGAGGCGATCGGCCTGGCCCTGCCCGGCAACGGCACCACGCTGGCGACCCACAAGGCCCGCAAGGCCCTGTTCGAGGACGCGGGACGGCAGATCGTCGGCCTCGCCCGGCGCTACTACGAGGAGGACGACGAGTCGGTCCTGCCGCGGAACATCGCCACCCGCGAGGCGTTCGAGAACGCGATGGCGCTCGACGTCGCCATGGGCGGTTCGACCAACACGATCCTCCACATCCTGGCCGCCGCGCGCGAGGCGGGCGTCGACTTCGGGCTCAAGGAGATCAACGAGATCTCGCTCCGAGTGCCGTGCCTGTGCAAGGTCGCCCCGGCGACCATGAAGTACCACGTCGAGGACGTGCACCGGGCGGGCGGCATCCCCGGCATCCTCGGCGAGCTGGACCGGGCCGGTCTGCTCCACCGCGACCTGCCGACCGTCCACTCCGCGTCCATCGCCGAATACATCGCCAAGTGGGACCCCAAGTCGCCCGAGGTCACCGACGAGGCCGTGGAGCTGTGGCACGCGGCGCCCGGCAACGTGCGGACGGTCAAGGCCTACTCGCAGGACGCCCGCTGGGAGTCGCTCGACCTCGACCGCGCCGAGGGCTGCATCCGCGACCTCGACCACGCCTACACGAAGGACGGCGGCCTCGCCGTGCTGTACGGGAACATCGCCCTGGACGGCTGCGTGGTCAAGACGGCCGGCGTGGACGAGTCGATCTGGCGGTTCTCCGGCCCGGCGGTCGTGTTCGAGTCGCAGGAGGAGGCCTCCGACGGCATCCTCGGCGGCAAGGTCAAGGCCGGTGACGTGGTCGTCATCCGCTACGAGGGCCCCAAGGGCGGCCCGGGCATGCAGGAGATGCTCTACCCGACGAGCTTCCTCAAGGGCAAGGGCCTGGGCAAGGCGTGCGCGCTCATCACCGACGGCCGCTTCTCCGGCGGCACGTCGGGCCTGTCCATCGGCCACGCCTCCCCCGAGGCCGCCGAGGGCGGCACGATGGCCCTGATCGAGGACGGCGACATCATCGAGATCGACATCCCGGGCCGCTCGATCGAGCTCAAGGTGGCCGAGGACGTGCTGGCCGCCCGCCGCGAACGGCTGCTGGCCGACCTCGGCGGCTACCGCCCGCGCGACCGGCACCGCCCGGTGTCGGCCGCCCTGCAGGCGTACGCCGCGCTGACCACCTCGGCCTCGACCGGCGCCTCGCGGGACCTGTCCCAGCTTTCGCGTTGACCGGACCGTGACGGCTGCCGCCCCCATCCCGGGGCGGCAGCCGTCACGCGTTCGCCCTCGGGGATGCGCGGCGCGGGTCACCGTCCGTCCGCGACGCCGGCGAAGCCGTCCAGCGCCCCCCGGATCTCCCGGCTCATGGCGTCGCTGCCGGTGTGGCCCGCGTCGTCCACGACGACCAGGCGCGCGTCCGGCCACGCCCGGGCGAGCTGCCAGGCGGTCTCCAGCGGTGCGCCCAGGTCGAGGCGGCCGTGGACGAGCACTCCGGGGATCGCCGCCAGCCTGTACGCGTCGCGGAGCAGCACGCCCTCCTCCAGCCATGCGGCGTTCGAGAAGTAGTGCGTGCAGATGCGGACGAAGGCCTCCAGCGCCGGGGTAGGCCGGTCGCTGTAGGCGTCCGGCTTGCCGTTGACCTCGTGCGAGATCACCGCGTCCTCCCACGCCGTCCAGTGCCGAACCGCCCTGGCCCGTACGCCGGGGTCGGGGTCGGACATCAGCCGCGCGTAGGCGGCGACCAGGTCGCCGTCGCGGCACTCCCCGGGGACTCCGGAGCGGAAGCGCTGCCACTGCTCCGGGAGGAACCGGCGGACTCCCCGGTAGAGCCAGTCGATCTCGGAACGGCGAGTCATCGTGACGCCCGCGATGACGATTTCCGACACCCGCTCGGGGTGGGCTTCGGCGTAGGCGAGGATGAGCGTGGATCCCCAGGACCCCCCGCGGAGCAGCCACCGCTCCACCCCGAGACGCTCACGCAGCCGTTCCATGTCCGCGACCAGGTGGTGGGTGGTGTTGGTCGTCAGGTCGGCCGCCGGGTCGCTCGCGTGGGGCAGGCTCCGGCCGCAGTTGCGCTGGTCGAAAAGGATGATGCGGTAGCGTGCGGGGTCGAAGGCCCGGCGCCGGCCCGGTGCGCAGCCCGAGCCGGGACCGCCGTGGACGACGAGCGCGGGCTTGCCCTCGGGGTTCCCGCAGACCTCCCAGTAGACGAGATGGCCGTCGCCGGTGTCCAGATAGCCGTGGTCGTACGGCTCGATGGGGGGATACACGCCGGAGAAACTACAGCGACCGCCATGGGCGGGGAAGCGTTTTTCCCCGCCGGCGGACGGCTCACCACGGCTCCGGCCGCGCGGCCCGCCGGAGCGGCCCGCGTTCACGCGCTCGGTGCCCCGGGAGCGATCAGCTGTACGAGACCGACTGCACGCTGCAGTTGGTCATCCACGGGCCGGGATAGACCGGAGCAGTGCTGCAGCTCCAGGTGGCCGTCACCGTGGTGACGCCCGCGGGGATGCTGATACTGGCGGTCGAGCCCAAGAAGTCGTACTGGTGGCCTTCGCTGCACATGCCGGAGGCGCCGACGGACGTCGTCCCACTGGGCAGTGTGTGCGTGATCTGCCACGCGTGCGTTGCCGGGACCGCGACCACAGTGCCGGCCCCTCCTGTCCCGTACGGCGAGGCGCTGACGCTGGGGCCGATGGGATACCAGTCCCTGGTGTCCCCGAAACTGTTGTAGTTGGAGCAGTCGATCGTCGCCTGTAGCGTGACGGTCGACGCCGTGGCGGGGGCGGGTGCGAGCGCCACGCTCAGCACGCCGGTCGTCACGAGCGCCGCACCGAGCGCGAGCACCCTCCTGGCCGAATTCACCGCGAACATCGGATGTCCTCTCCCGTCTCCGACAACAGCCACAGCGAATGCACCACCTCCCCCGGGCGCCGTCAACGACCGGCGTTTTCGGCGGGGCCGGAAGGCGTGGTCACCCCGGATGCGAAAACCGCACGTCGCCGAAGACCAGAAAGGCGGTACCGGTCAGGCCCGGCCGCCATGACTCGATACGCAGCGGGGATCGGAGAATTCGTGCCGGTGGCTCGCCGAAATTCGGCGAATACGGGAATTGATGGGATTTCCGCACAGAGTCGGCTCGGTGAAAGATTCACCCCGCGCGGATGGCCCGCGGGCGTGAGTGGCACACCCGCGGACCCGTCCACCGAGCGGCGTGTCTAGCGGCCCTTGTGCTCCGCCTTCCGCGCCTCGGCGAGGAGCGCGATGAGCGCCTCGGTCACCCGCAGCACTCCGGCCCTCGCCGCGTCGTCCTCGACACCCCTGTCCGCACGCTCGGCGAGTTGCCGCAGGTGGGCGATGGCGGGAGGCTCGTCACCGGCGAGGCCGGCCCGTTCGGCGTGCCGGAGACGGTCCTCCAGGGAGGACGCGACAGACCCGGCGATACGACCGGCGGCGGCGTACTCGCCGATCAGGTCCCGGAGGTCGGAGTACCAGGCGGGATCGCGGGTGAACGACCGGGGGATGTATCCGGCCTTGACGTCGGCGAGCGTCGTCGCGACGACCTCGTCGGCGTACGACCGCGCGGTCGGGTAGAGCTCCGCGAGCCGCGCGTCGGTCAGCGGCACCGAGCTGCCGTCGAGGAAGCAGAAGCCCGGGCCGGTGTTGCTGCCGCTGTTGACGCGCAGCGGCGCCTCCTGCTGGGCGAGCCGGATGCCGCCGAGCGCGACACCGAGCTCGTCGCGCGCGACCGCTCGCGGAGTCGTGTCCGTCATCTTGATCTTCGGGGCCGCGGGGGGCCGCACACCCTGGGCGACCCAGGCGACGGTGTGGTCGTAGACCGCGTTCTGCACCATGTGCTGCGGAATGCGGGACAACGAGGGCAGCGTGCACGTCTGCGGCTCGCCCGGGTAACCCCCCGGGTAGGTGCCGATGTCGCGCTTGCGCAGCGGTCCGTAGTCCCTGATGAGTTTCCAGTCGCCGTGCGACGCGCCGGCCACCTCCCAGCTGGTCAGGACCGCCGAGTCGGCCTGAGCGCGGGCCGCCTCCGGCAGGATGCCGCTGCTCACGTCGCCTTCGGAGTTGATCCGGAACACCGGCGTCGCCAGGTCGGTGCGCAGCGGGCCGCCGCCGCCGTGCAGGACGACCGCGTCGAGGACGTTCGCGAGCGGCTGGACGCCGTTGTAGTAGTTCGCGAGGCGACCGGCAGATTGCGAGTGGCCGGTCGCGATCACGTACCGGGGCGGGGGCAGCTCGCCGAGCGGGTCGGCGCCCGCCGGACTGCGGACGGCCTTCACCGCCTGGCTGAAGATGTCGTAGGACAGGCTGTCGTCGTTGATCGTCCCGCCCGCGGTCACGTCGAGGGTTCCGTAGCGGGCCGGGCTCCACGCCTTGAGCCCGGTCGCGGAGTGCACTCCGGCGCGCTGGGCGGAGACGCCGACCCAGGCGTACCCCTCCCGGATCAGATGCTCGTGCGACTGGAACCAGTCGACCTCCTGGTCCCACTGGTTGCTGACGTTGTACCACTCGGCGATCACGACCCCGTTGAACGTCCGGGCCGAGACCGGGCGGCGCACGACGATGCGCGTGGTGTACGGATTGCCCGTGCTGACGGCGGTCGCGGTGCCCGTGCCGGGGGTCGCGTAGCCCGTCGCCGTGCCGGAGACGAGGAACTCCTGCTCGACGTAGCCCGCCGCCTTCAGGTCGACGTCCGTGGCGAGGAACGGGTAGCCGTGGGCGGGATCCCCGACGGGGGTCGTGCGGGCGATCGGTCCCGTGAGCACGGGGTTCGCGACGTTGTCGCCGGTCGCGGTGGACGGACGGGGCGCGGCCTCGCCCCGGCCGGGCCCGGACGCGCTCGCGGGAGTGGCGAGCCCGAGGGGAACGGTCAGCGCGCCGGCCAGGCCGAGCGCGGCGAATCGTCGACGAAGGGTCCGGAGAGCGGGAAGAAGAGCAGGCAAAACTTCACCTCGCTGCGAGAGGCCGGGGGATGGGGGGATCGTCCGGATCAGCGCGCTGTCTCTGGCGCAGAGACTAACTGTCAGATCGAACGAAAGATAGTCTTGCGACTACCAAACTTTCGACGAGAACAACAAAAGGTCGTGGTGCCGCCCGCCTGACGCGCCGGACGCGTCGAACCGGCACGGGCGGCCGACCCCGGCCGCCGTACAGGGAAGTAATGGCTGGCACGGCGGCGACATGATGCTGACCATCCGATAAGACGTTCGGAAAAATGTCAGTCCTCGTCGTTATTGTCGAGATATGGCCAACGTCATTCGGCACTCGCTGACCGCCGAGGAACTCGCCGCCCTCGCCCTGTCGCTCGCTCACCTCGGTGCCGGCCCCCAGTCGGTCACCGCCCGGCGCGGCCTGCGCCACGCTTTCGCGCACCTCGATCTGGACGACGACGTCATCGCCACGACCCTGACCACCCTGACCACCCCGCTGCCCACCGACGTCGCCCGCCGCGCGCGGGCGGTGGCCAACGCGATCACCGCGCGCCTGGTGATCCGCATCCAGTATCACGACGCCGCCGGCCGGATGACCGTCCGCGACGTCGAGCCGGTGACCTGCCTCGTCCACGGAGAGTTCTGGTATCTGGTCGGCTGGTGCCGCATGCGCCGCTCGATCAGGGCCTTCCGCTTCGACCGGATCCTGGCGGTCGAGCCGACCGACCTGCCGGCCCGTCCCCACCTGCCGCAGCGCTACCTGCCGTTCCAGCGACGCGCGCGGGTCAGGCGCCCGTCCGCGGCCTGACCCGTGCCCTCACACGGCTAGCTCGGCCGTGACAGCCGTGCGGCCCGGGGCGTGACGCCCCGGGCCGCACGGTCACACGGCCGTACGCGCGTCAGCCGCCGCAGCAGCCGCCACCGCAGCAGCCGCCACCTCCGCCTCCCGCCGGGCGGGCGGCGGAGGACCCGGACGCCCTGCCCGTGACGGCCACGGTGGACAGCAGCTTCACGGTGTCGTCGTGGCCGGCGGGGCACACCGCCCGGTCACCGGCCTCGGCCATGGGACGGTTGAGCTCGAACGTCGATCCACACGCGCGGCAACGGTAGTCATAGCGAGGCATGCGTCCAGATTACGACCCACCGCCGCGTACGGCATCGGGCGGCGGCCGATCACCCGAACTGGATGCTCGCGAAGTCCGTGACGGGCCGGAAACCGAGCCGCTGGTAGATGGAGTTCGACGTCGGGTTGCTCAGATCGGTGAACAGCAGCACCTCGGTCGCGCCGTCGTCGAGCGCCTTCCTGCTGGCCGCGTGGGTGACGGCGCTGCCGTAGCCGCGCCCGCGCAGATCGGGCGGGGTGTAGACGGGCCCGATCCGGGACATCCCGGCGATCGGCGCGGAGGCCCCCGCGATGGACACCGGACGGTCGTCGTCCTCCCACCAGACCAGCTCCTCGCGGTTGAGACGGGCCGCGACGACCGGACTGGGATCGGCCGTACGGTCGACGTGCGCCTCGTCCTGGAATTCCCGGAAGAAGCGCACGGCCATCGGCAGGTCGTCGGGGCCGGCGACGCGGGGTTTCCCCGATGCGGAGGGCGACCGCAGCGTGCCGAGGCGGTAGAGGCGCTCGGACCGCCGATGTGTCTCCGGCCGCCACCAGGCGTCCGCGAACGCCTCCGCGGCGGCCAGCGGACCGCCGACCTCGGACACGTCCCGGTCCATCTCGATCAGCTCGCGCACCAGCAGGGGAAGCGACGCGAGCGGGACGTCGCCGAGCGCGAGCGGATACGGCGGCGTCCGGCAGGCCGCCCCCGCCACCGTCCCGTCGTCCTCCTCCAGCCAGGCCAGCAGGCAGTCGCCGGCGAACTGGCCGCTGCGGATTCCGCGCAACGCGGTCAGCATGACCGTGTTGCGGACGGGATCGCGCAGCAGCCAGGGCTCGGCCGCCGCGGCGTACTCCTCAACCTCGTCGGTGATCGTCCACCGCATGCCCATCAGGCCGCCGTCTGCGACAGGTAGGGCGCCCACTGCGGATCGCCGTCGAGTTGCGCGCCGATGAGCCGCCAGTGCGCGCCGTGCGGCACCGCGGGGGCGACGGGCAGCGCCCAGCCCAGCTCCTCCAGCAACCTGTCGGCCTTCCGGTGGTTGCACGGCGTGCACGAGGCGACGCAGTTCTCCCAGGTGTGGGGGCCTCCCCGGGAACGGGGGATGACATGGTCGATGGTCTCGGCCCGCTGGCCGCAGTAGGCGCAGCGGAAGTTGTCCCGGCGCATGAGCGCCGCGCGGGTGAGCGGGATCCGCGTCCGGTAGGGAATGCGGACATAGCGCCGGAGCCGGATCACCGACGGGACGTCGAGCGTGCGGGTGGCCGAGCGCAGAACCGCGCCCCGGCCGTCGCGGTGCACGACGTCCGCCTTCTCTCTGAGCACCAGGATGACGGCCCGGTGCAGGGAGAGTGTGGTCAGCGGCTCGTATGTGGCATTGAGGAGCAGGACTTGGCGCATCAGCCGGCCTCCACAGCGATCTCGGCTGTGCGCCTGGGTTGTGGCCCCGCCTGTTGGGACCCGGGTGCTTCCGTCACAGGGACCTCCGCCGGACGGCCCAGCGGATCGTCACCACGGCACCGCCCTTCACCAAAGTGTGGCCTTTCCGGCGACCCCTTCGCCACCCATAAAAGGGTCTGCGAGGTGAACGACTGGGACGCCTGCTGCTTCTATGCCCAGCCGATCACCCCTTTATTCCCGTCTTGGCCGGGTACGGACGATGTACCGTCGCAGTCGTCCGGCTGATTTAAAGTGCCAGCATGAGCCGACCGCCGTACCCGCCAGCCCGCCGTGACGACATCGTCGACGATCTTCACGGAACGCCCGTCCCCGACCCGTACCGGTGGCTGGAGGATCCGGACGATCCGGCGACGAAGGAGTGGCTGGACGCGCAGGAGATCCTGTTCCGGTCCGCCGAGCTGGAGGGGCGCGACCACTTCCGCGAGCGCGTCGCCGAACTGCTGCGCTCAGGGTCGGTGGGAACGCCGTCCTGGCGCGGCGGGCGCCGCTTCTTCACCCGCCGCGCGCCCGACCAGGAGCACCCGGTCCTGTACGTCGGGGAGGGAGACGGCGAGCGCGTGCTGCTCGACCCCACCGCCCTCGATCCCTCGGGCCTGACCACGCTCGACTCCTACCAGCCGGACAAGGAGGGCAACCGGCTGGCGTACCAGATCTCCGTCGGCGGCGACGAGGAGTCGCGCCTGTACGTCGTCGACGTGGCGACGGGAGAGGTAGTCGAGGGGCCGATCGACCGCTGCCGCTACTCCCCCGTGGCCTGGCTGCCCGGCGGCGAGGCGTTCTACTACGTGCGCAGGCTGGCGCCCGCACTGGTCCCGGCCGGCGAGGAGCAGTACCACCGCCGCGTCTACCTGCACCGCGTCGGCACCTCCCCCGACGACGACGTGCTGGTCTTCGGCGAGGGCCTGGAGAAGACCAACTACTACGGGGTGTCCGTCTCCCTCGACGGCAGATGGCTGTCGATCTCCGCCTCGCGGGGGACGGCCCCGCGCAACGACCTGTGGGTGGCCGACCTGGTCGCCTCGTCGCCCGAGGCGCCGGAACTGGTCACCGTGCAGCAGGACGTCGACGCCCAGACCGGGCTCCACTTCGGCCGCGACGGGCGGCTCTACGTCTTCACCGACCGGGACGCCCCGCGCGGGCGCGTCTGCGTCACCTCGCCGCAGACCCCCGGTGCGGAGCACTGGCGCGACCTGGTCCCCGAGGACCCCGAGGCGGTGCTGTCCGACTTCGCCATCCTCGACGGCATGGCCGAGCCGGTCCTGCTCGTCGGCTGGACCCGGCACGCGATCGGCGAGATCTCCGTGCACGCACTGGAGAGCGGCGAGCGGATCGGCGAGGTCCCGCTGCCGGGGCTCGGCTCGATCGGCGGGATCGTCGAGCGGCCGGAGGGCGGGCACGAGGCCTGGTTCAGCTACACCGACGAGATCACCCCGACCGCGGTGTACCGCTACGACGCGCTGACGGGCGAGACCACGCTGTGGGAGGCGCCGCCCGGCGCGGTGGAGGTGCCCGAGGCGACCACCGAGCAGGTGGTCTACCGGTCGAAGGACGGCACCGAGGTGCACATGCTGGTCACCTCGCGCCCCGGCTCCGGGCCCCGCCCCACCATCCTGTACGGCTACGGCGGCTTCGGGATCTCGATGAACCCGGGCTTCTCCGCCACCACGCTGGCCTGGGTCGAGGCGGGCGGCGTCTACGCGGTCGCCCAGCTCCGCGGCGGCGGCGAGGAGGGCGAGCGGTGGCACCGGGCCGGCATGCTGGGCGACAAGCAGAACGTCTTCGACGACCTGCACGCCGCGGCCGAGCACCTCGTCGCCACCGGTGTCACCAGCCCCGACCGGCTGGCCATCTCCGGCGGCTCCAACGGCGGCCTGCTCGTCGGCGCGGCGCTCACGCAGCGCCCCGACCTGTACGCGGCCGTCGTCTGCTCGGCCCCGCTGCTCGACATGGTGCGCTACGAGAAGTTCGGTCTCGGGGCGACCTGGAACGTGGAGTACGGCTCCGCCGAGGTGCCGGAGGAGTTCGCCTGGCTGTGGGGCTACTCGCCGTACCACCACGTCCGCGAGGGGGTGTCCTACCCGGCCACGCTGTTCGCCGTGTTTGCCTCGGACACCCGCGTCCATCCCCTGCACGCGTGGAAGATGGCGGCGGCCCTCCAGCACGCGCAGGCGGGCGACCGGCCGATCCTGCTGCGCAACGAGACCGAGGTGGGTCACGGCGCCCGGGCCGTGAGCCGGTCGGTCGAGCTCTCGGCCGACCAGCTCGCCTTCCTGGCCCGGCACACCGGCCTGAAGGTGGGCTGATCAGCGCGGGAAGATGACGGTCTTGTGGCCGTCCAGCAGCACGCGGTGCTCGGCGTGCCAGCGGACGGCCCGGCCCAGCGCCTGGCATTCGAGGTCGCGGCCGATCGCGGCGAGGTCCTCGGGCGAGTGGGTGTGGTTCACCCGCGCGACCTCCTGCTCGATGATCGGCCCCTCGTCGAGGTCGGGCGTCACGTAGTGCGCCGTGGCGCCGATCAGCTTCACGCCGCGGGAGTACGCCTGGTGGTACGGCTTGGCGCCCTTGAACGACGGCAGGAACGAGTGGTGGATGTTGATCATGCGCCCGGCGAGCTTGGCGCACATGTCCTCCGACAGCACCTGCATGTAGCGGGCCAGCACGACCAGGTCGGCCTGGTAGTGGTCCACCAGGGTGAGGATCTCCGCCTCCTGCCGCGGCTTCGTCTCCGGGGTGACCGGCAGGTGGTGGTAGTCCACGCCGTACGACTGGGTGAGCGGGCGCAGGTCGGGATGGTTGGACGCCACACCCACGATCTCGATCGGCAGCAGCCCCGAGCGCACGCGGTAGAGCAGGTCGTTGAGGCAGTGGTCGAACCGGCTCACGAGCACCAGCACCCGGGTCCGCACCGCGAGGTCGAAGAGCTGGAACTCCATGGCGAACTCCGGCGCGAGCGAGGCGAACTCGGCCCGCAGCTCGTCGACGGCGAACCCGCCGGAGAACTGCACTCGCATGAAGAACCGCTCCTCGACCGGGTCGCCGAACTGCTGGCTCTCGATGATGTTGCAGCCCTTCCGGGCCAGCAGCCCGGAGACGGCCGCGACCACACCGGGCCGGTCCGGGCAGGACAGGGTCAGCACGTATTCAGCGCTCATGCTCAGATCCTCGACAGGGGCGACGTATCGGGTTCAAGGGTAGGGCCAGCGGCCCGTGAGGTGCGGTCGGGCGGCGGCGCGGACGACGGCCGGGCTCGCAGAGGTCGTCGCGCGGCTCCCCGGCGCCTCGGCGTGACCGTCGTCCCCCGCCCCGTCACCCCTCCTTCTCGTGCCGCTCCAGCGCCGCGCGTACGACGGGGTCGCCGGGGGCCAGGGTCAGCGCCCGGCGCAGGTCGGCCAGTGCCTCCCTGCCCCGGCCGAGCGCGTCGAGGGCGGTGGCCCGGTTGAAATACAGGGCCGCGTCCTCGCCCAGCTCGATCGCCCGGGTCAGGTCGTCGACCGCGCCCGCCGCGTCGCCGGTCTCGAACCGCAGGGTCGCGCGGTTCGCCCAGGCCGAGGCCAGGCGGGCGTCGGCGGCCAGCGCCGCGTCGAAGGCCAGGGCGGCCTCCGCGTAGCGACCCGCGTCGGTCTCCAGCTGCCCCAGCACACCGTGCAGGTGCGCGTTGCCGGGGTCGAGCGCGAGCCCCGCCTCGACGTCGCGCCTGGCGGCCTCGTGTTCGCCGAGCATCTCCAGCACGCCGGCCCGGTTGACGTAGGCGTCGAGGTAGCCCGGGTCGAGTTCGAGCACGTGGTCGAGGTCGGCCCGGGCGCCGTCCAGATCCCCGGCGGCCAGGCGCAGCTCGGCCCGGTTGTAGTACGCCTCGGGCAGCGGCGGGCTCACCCGGATCGCGGTCTCGTAGTCGGCCAGCGCCTCGCCGGTACGTCCCATCTCGAACAGCAGGTTGCCCCGGTCGAGATAGTGGTCGGGGAAGCCCGGATCGATCTCGACGGCCCGGTCGAAGTCGGCCAGCGCCTCCCGCGTGCGGCCCAGGCGGGCCAGAAGCTGCGCCCGGTTGGCGTACAGCACCATCCGGTGCACGGGGTGGGCGCCCGGCGGCAGGTCGCGCTCGGCCAGGTCGATGGCCGACTGCACCAGGCCGAGCGCCTCGTCCGCCCGTCCCTCCCGCAGCTCGATCAGCGCGCGGGCGTTCTGGTCGAACCCGAGCTTGAAGGCCCGTGTCCGCCGGTCGGGCAGCAGCGTGGAGATCGCTATCGCCTCGTTGATCCAGGCTCTGGCCCTGGACAGGTCCCGCCGTGCCGGATCGCGGTCGCGCGCGTCGAGCATCGCCGTGCCGTACGCGGCGGCCGCGTGCACGGCGGGGTCGACGCTGACCCGCCGGGCCTGGTCGTACAGCTCCTGCGCGTGCGCCCGCCGGCCCAGCCCCGCCAGGGCGGTCGCGGTGCGCTGGGTGAATCGCCACCACAGGTCCGAACCCGGCTCCACCAGTCTCAGGCCACGGGAGCCCAGCTCCACGACCGCGTGCAGGAGCCCCTCGGTGACGCAGTGGTCCACCGCCGCCCACAGCGCCCGCGCCGCGGCGTCCGGGTCGCCGCCGTGCTCCAGGTGGTACGGCACCGCCCCCAGGGCGTGTTCCGCCGCAGCGGCACCGGCCCTCAGCTCGGCGGCGCGCCGGTCGTGCCGGCGCGCGCGTTCCTCCGGCGGCAGCGACAGGTACGCCCGGTAGGCCCGGGGGTCGTCGGAGGTGCCGTCCGAGGCGACGTAGTCGTCGGGTGGCCCGCCCTGGGCCCGCGCCTCCACCGGCCGCATGCCCTCCCATGGCGGCTCGACCGAGCCCACCGCCAGCGTCAGGCCCGGCACACGGCGCGCCAGGACGCGCAGCAGTTCGCGGTCGGCCGGATCCGCCTCGTGCAGGTTGTCCACCAGCAGCGTCCGCGGTCCCTCCAGGCAGCCGCGCACGAACTCGGCGACGCCGTTGGCGATCCGCAGCGTGCGGCGCGGCGCGGGCACGAGGATGCGCTCGTCCTCGGTCAGGCGGTCCTCGATGGGCTGCCGGCGCGCCGGCACCAGAGGGCGCAGGCCGGGTGCGACGGCGCGGATCTCGATGTCGTGTGCCGCCACCAGGCCCGGGGAACGCTCCAAGGCGACCGGGACGAGGGCGCGCAGCAGCGCGCCGCCGATCGTGTACGGACCGCGTAGCCGGCGGTGCCCGTTGACGACGGGCGCCACTGGGGGCGGCACCTCCAGTGCGTGGTTCCCAACCAGCGATCGGAGGGCCGCTACGCGGTCGCGGGAGAGGTCTCCCCGGACCCAGATGTGGCTCGGGAGGTCCCTCACCCCTTGTGGATCACACTCGAGGTGCCGCTCAGCTTGGTCGTCCCCGGCTTACGGATAATGATCTTCTTCATCATGCCTCTTTCCCCACTCTTGCGGACAAGGCACAAGTATTCGCAGGGATCAGCTATCCGCCAAGGGATGGAAGCATTATCTATCGGGAGAAAAGCGGGGAGACCACGCCATTTAGCTGCTTCTCGATATAAATCACCACGTTGTCGCCGCATACCTCGCGCCGTAACTCCCGCCAGCCGGATTTGCGGTAGAGCTCCAGCGCGGCGACCTGGCGCAGAGTGGTGTCACCGCGCAACGTCGAGTATCCGAGCCGGCGCGCCCGCTCCTCGAGCTCCTGCGTGATCCGCGCGCCGTAACCGCGCCGCTGGTGATCGGGGTGGACGCGCAGCCGGCACATCTCGGCCGTGTCGGCGTCGATGCGCCGCAGGCCGCCCATCGCGACGAGCCCCGCCCCGGGCACCTCTCCGACGAGGAAGTCACCCCCGGCCGTCAGGTAGATCTCGGTGATCCGGGGGAAGTCGTCGTCATAGTAGACGCCGTCCCCCGGCACCACACCCACCTGTGCCAGGCCGATCTGATGGAGGGACCACACCGCGTCGAGGTCCGACCAGCGGTACCGCCGGATCCTCAGCGGTGCGATCCCGCTCTCCTCGCCTCTCACGGGATCTCCCGGCTCGAAATCTCCCGCCAGCGCGTCTCCTGCCACACGTCCTCCTTGCTCCCCACGTCACCCGATGTCCCGGACCAGCTCCGGCGGGATCGTGACGCGGCTCTGCTTGATCACCTCGCAGAACTCCTGCAGCCGGGCGGAGTCGCCGTGCTTGGCCCTGATCGCCTTCACCAGGTCGTACGCCGGTTTGAGCAGCAGGTCGGTCCGGTAGTCCTTGTCGACCAGGTCGATGGCCTCCTGGCCCAGCTTGAGCGCTGCCTCGACGTCGCCGTCGATGAGCCGGCACATCGCCCGGTCGAACCGGATCAGGGTCTGGTCGAGCAGGTCCTCGTCCGTGTACTTGTCGAGCGCCTGCTGCAGGATCACGTCGGCCTCCACGGTCTGCCCCAGCTTCACCAGGACGTCGCCCTGGTAGAAGTAGAGCTGCCGCTCGGTGTAGCCGAAGGCCGGATCCTCCCGGTCGCTGTCGCTCATCTGCTGGAAGGCCGCCCGGGCGCGGTGCAGCGCCCGCTTGGCCTGTTCGACCACCTCGTGCCGCGAGCCGTTGACGCCGGCGATCTTCGCCAGCGCCCTCGCTTCGACGACCGGCGCCATGGTCCGGGCGGCGCACGGGGTGTGGCCGGCCAGGTCGCGGCTCTTCTTCGCCAGCGTGAGCGCCTCGCGCGGGTCGCCGTAGTAGAGCGGCACCAGCGCCTCGCGGGCGGTGACCCAGGCGCGCAGGGCACGGTCTCCGGTCTCGTCCGCCGCCATCCGGCCGGTGCGGAAGAACGAGCGGGCCAGCCGCTGGTCCCCCAGGTCGATCATGATCATCCCGGAGAGCCCGGCGAGCTGTGCGGCCATCCGGCACAGCCGCTCCTGCACGTCGATGGGCTGGCGGCGGTCCATGGCCTTGCGCACGGCGGTGAACTCGAGCATCACGTCGCAGAGCAGACGTACGGGCGGGGTGTTCATGTACTGCCGCCCGAAGCCGGACGTGGCCTGCTCCCACTGGTCGAGCATCGCCGGCGAGACGGTGGCCGCGACCATGGTCTCGTCCATACGCCGACGGAGGTTCTCCACCGCGCCGAGCACCTGCTCGTCGAGCTCCTGGAGGCCGGCCGCCCCCACGGCGCCGCCGGCGAGGAGCCTCAATAGCGTCCTCCGTAGCACGTTCTCGTCCTCCTCGCCCCCGTTCACCGTGGGGGTTTCGCCGCCCGACGGGGCCGGCGCACCCCACGGAGCGGGTGAAGTGTTAGGTCTGTCCTCTTCTGGGGCTCCACTACTCGATTCGGCGAGGTGTCCGTGGCCGCAGATGCACGGGCTCTCGAACCCGAGAGCCAGCGGTTCCACCCGATAGACCGAGCACAGGTAGTGGAGATACTCCGGGCCGGGCCGCTTCATCCCCGACTCGTACGCGGACAGTAGCGTCTCTCCGATGCCGGGGACGGCTTTTCCGTCTCTCTCGAAGAGAGCGCGCACCTGCTCGATCACGTCGGCGAGCGCCACACCGTGCGAGAGGCGATGTGCCTTGATCCGGGTCGTGCCGAACTGTGGCCCGCAGTCGTTGTGGATCTCCTCGGCGATCTGGGCCAGGCTGCGCCCGGCGGCCAGGCCCCGCGCCCGGATCCGGCGCGCGATCTCCGTCTCCCTGTGTTGCCTGCCGGACATTCCGGCCCCTCTCTCGTGGCCGGCCGCGCTAGCAGCCCGTGGTCTCGAGCGGTCCTCACCTTGTGACGGAGAGTGACGCTGCCGTCGCGCTCCGCCCACAACATAATGATGGACCATAGTTGGCGCGGCCAAGCCCCCAACCTGAACGTGCCGACTAAGGATCGTCTCCCGATAGGGGTTTTCTTTCAACCAACATGGGTTTTCCTTCACCTCAGCCGCGTGCGGCCCTCGTTGACCCGAGCACTTCTGTGAGCCATCTTTGGCGCACCAGAGTGAACAGACGGGAACGCAAAGTACACATTCCGCCCGCGAACGGAAATGAAGGAGGACCCACGGTGGGGGAGGACGATTTCCGGCGCCTGGAACATCTGGTGGCCGAACTCGACGCCCGGGGCCTGCTCGCGCGAGTCGTGCGCACCCCGTCGGGCCGCGCCTACGTGCGCGTGATCAACCCCGACGCGACGAGCCTCACGGAGAACGTCGTCTGCCAGGCGGCCGACTACTGGTGGTCCTGGGGTGAGCGGATGCACCGGGCGGACGACCCCGCCGGAGCGGCCACGAAGGTGGCCCGTGTGCTCGCCGCGGTGAGCGAGTAGGGGAAGGCGGCGGCCCCAAGGTGGGAGCACGGTGAAAACGCAGTCGCCGTGGGCCGCCGCGATCACCGCGGCCACGGGGGCGGGCAGGACGCCCGGTGCGGAGCGTGGCCGTCGCGCCGCCCCGGCGCGACGGCGACGCTGCGGCGTCCCGCCCGCCCCGACCCGTCCGCATTCCGGCACGACCGGCGGGCCGACCGGCCCGCCGGCACCATGGACCGCCGTCCGGCCCCGTCGAGCAGGTGGGGCCGGGCGGTGATCGGGGGGGATCCCCCACTTGGAGAACGGCGACGGGCACGCTTCCGGGTGCGCGCCCGCGTCCTGCCACACCGTCACTGGAGCGTGTCCGGTCCGCCCTCCGCGGCCCCGGACGGGACGCGCTTCCGTCTTCCCCGGCGATGTGACGGAGGCCGGATCAGTCGGCAGTATTGGCTACGTTCATGACCTGCCGTTGATCCGATCCAGGGGGGATCCACCTCGTGTTGCCGCTGTCACCCGCGACGCCAGATCCTGAGCCGACCGTTCTGGACCCCACGGAGATGGGGCAGCAGGTGATGAAGGCGTGTGATAACAACGACGGCATCTTCTGCACCGTCTTGAACAGCGCCTTTCCGAAGAAGGACTTCCCGGCCTGGATACAGCTCGTCGCGGGCATCGTGGACGTCCTGCTGCTGATCGTCCTGATCCTGGCCGGAGCGATGATCATCCGGAAGGTCGTCCACCGGCTGATCACCCGGCTCACCGTGCGGGCCAGCGTCGGCGTGCTGCCGGAGCGGCTGCGCGGCAAGGCCGTGCTGACCAGCACGGAGGCCGCAGCGGCGATCATGACCGAGCGCCGCCGGGCACGCGCCGAGACGATGGGCTCGGTGCTGCGGAGTCTCGCGTCCGTCGTGATCCTGGGCACCGCGGCTCTGATGATCTTCGCGAAGCTCGGGGTCGAACTGGCGCCGCTGCTCACGAGTGTCGGAATCATCGGTGTGGCGGTCGGCTTCGGCGCCCAGGAGCTGGTCAAGGACTTCATCGCGGGCATGTTCATGCTGCTGGAGGACCAGTACGGCGTGGGCGACGTGATCGACACCGGTGTGGCCGTCGGCACGGTGGAGGCCGTCACGCTCCGCATCACCCGCCTGCGCGACGCGGACGGCAAGGTCTGGTACGTGCGCAACGGCACGATCACCCGCATCGGCAACGAGTCGCAGGGCTGGTCGAGGGCCCTGGTGGACGTCCCGGTCCCGTACGACAGCGACGTGGCGACGGTCCGCGACCTGCTCACGAACATCGCCCACGACATGTGGGAGGACCCGGAGTACCGGGACACGGTCATCGTCGAGGAGCCGCAGGTCTTCGGCCTCGAGTCGGTGTCGGGCTCGTCCGTCATCTTCCGCGTCACCGCGAAGACCGTGCCCGCGCGGCACCTGGAGGTCGCCCGTGAGCTGCGCCTGCGGGTGAAGCGCGCCTTCGACGACAAGAGCCTCACCTTCGCCGCCTGACCTTACCGATCGGTAGCTGGCCTAGGCTGAAATCGTGACCAGCGAGCAGACCCTGTCCTTCTACGAGGCAGTCGGCGGCGAGGAGACCTTTCAGCGGCTCGTCCACCGGTTCTACCAGGGCGTCGCGGACGACCCCCTGCTGCGCCCGATGTACCCCGAGGAGGACCTGACCGGCGCGGAGGAGCGGCTGCGCCTGTTCCTCATGCAGTACTGGGGCGGCCCGAGGACCTACAGCGAGCAGCGCGGCCACCCCCGGCTGCGGATGCGGCATGTGCCGTTCGTCGTCGACGACGCGGCACGCGACGCCTGGCTCAGGCACATGGGCGAGGCCGTACGCTCCCTCGAACTGCCGGCCGAGCTGGAGAAGCAGCTGTGGGACTACCTCGTCTACGCCGCCCACAGCATGGTCAACGCTTAAGCAACGGAAGCAGCGGGCAGCCAAGGACACATGGAAACAACCCCCTGGTGGCGTGATGCCGTTGTCTATGAGATCTATGTCCGCAGCTTCGCCGACGCCTCGGGCGACGGTACGGGCGACCTGGCGGGAATCAGGGACCGCCTGCCGTACCTCGCCGAGCTCGGCGTCGACGCTGTCTGGCTGACCCCCTTCTACCCCTCCCCCATGGCCGACGGCGGCTACGACGTCGCCGACTACCGCGACGTGGACCCGTTGTTCGGATCGCTGGCCGACTTCGACGACCTGGTCGCCGACGCGCACGCGCACGGCCTGCGGCTGATGGTGGACATCGTGCCGAACCACAGCTCGTCGGCCCACCCCTGGTTCCAGAAGGCCCTGGCGTCCCCCAGGGGCTCGCAGGAGCGCGAGCGGTACATGTTCCGGGACGGCGGCCCCGAGCGCGGCGGAAGCGGCCACGGAGAGCCGAACAACTGGCTGTCCACCTTCGGGGGCCCGGCGTGGACCCAGGTGCCCGACGGGCAGTGGTACCTCCACCTGTTCGCGCCCGAGCAGCCCGACTTCAACTGGCGCAATCCCGAGGTGCGGGAGGAGTTCCTCGACATCCTCCGGTTCTGGCTCGACCGGGGAGTGGACGGCTTCCGGATCGACGTCGCGATGGGCCTGATCAAGGAGGAGGGGCTGCCCGACACGGACCCGGGCTTCGGGGCGCGGTCGCCCATCTGGAGCCGGCCGGAGGTGCACGACATCTACCGCGAGTGGCGGCGGGTGCTCGACGCCTACCCGGGCACCCGCGTCGCCATCGGCGAGGTCTGGACCGACTCCGCCGAGGACCTGGCGTTGTACGTGCGGCCGGACGAGCTGCACCAGAGCTTCAACTTCGCCTGGCTGGAGGCCCCCTGGTCGGCCACGGCCTTCCGCAAGGTCATCGACGACACCCTCAAGGCCGTCACCTCGCCGACCTGGGTGCTGTCCAACCACGACGTCGTACGGCACGTGACCCGCTACGGCCAGGGGTCGCTCGACCCGGGGGCCGGCCTGGCACGGGCTCGCGCGGCGCTGCTCGCCATGCTCGCCCTGCCGGGGTCGGCCTATCTGTACCAGGGTGAGGAACTCGGGCTGCCCGAGGTGACCGATCTCCCACCCGAGTCACGGCAGGACCCGATCTTCGCGCGGTCGAACGGCGAGGTGCCGGGCCGCGACGGCTGCCGGGTGCCGCTGCCCTGGTCGGGCACCGAGCCGCCGTACGGATTCGGGCCGGGCGGCTCGTGGCTGCCGCAGCCGGCGGACTGGGCCGACCTCACGGCCGAGCGGCAGGCGGCCGACCCGTCCTCGACGCTGTGGTTCTACCGCCGGGCGCTGCAGACGCGGCGGGAGCTGCGCGGCACCCTGCCCGACGCCATCACCTGGCTGGAGTCTCCGGAGGAGACGCTGTTGTTCCGGCGCGGCCGCCTGATCTGCGTGATCAACTGTGGTGAGGGCGCGGTCACGCTGCCGCCTCACGACCAGGTGCTGATCACCAGCGGTCCGCTCGACGGCACCTCTCTGCCCGCCGACACCGCGGCCTGGCTGCTCGCGGACTGACCTCGCCATGTCCCCGGGGCCGGCCGCGGGCCCTCGCCGTCGCGGCCGGTCGCCGGCCGTTCCGATGCCGGACGCCGTGCACGGGACGCGCCGGTGCCCCGTCCCGTCCCGGCGCGTGACCGGCGATGGGGGCGCCGGCCTCAGGACGGGAAGGAGAACCGCTTGAGGTAGGCGAGTTCGTCCTCGTCGAGCCTGCGGGGACGGGCGGCCCCGGCGTCGTAGGCGACCATGATCGTGCGCGCCTCGACGTAGAGCGTCTCGTCGTCGCGGATCTCGTACGCAAGGGTGAAGCGGACCCTGGAGATCTCGGTCACCCACACCTCGACACGTACCGGGTCGGTGCGGAAGGTCAGGGGCCGACGGTAGTCGATCTCGTGCCGGGCCACCACGAGGTCCTGACGGCGACCGGCGTCCTCGCGCGGCCGGTCCCACAGCATGGACACCCGCGCGTCCTCGAGGTAGTCGAAGAAGCGGACGTTGTTGACGTGTCCCAAGCTGTCGATGTCGGCGAAGCGCACCTTGCGCTCGAAAACGTAGCGGGTCATCTGATCCGGGAGGTCACGCAGCTCGGTCACCGGTCAAACCTAACGGGCGCCCGTCCCCCGCCCGGTGGCGGGGGACGCGGGCCGTTGGTCCGATCAGTCGCGGGTGAGCTTGCGGTAGGTGACGCGGTGCGGGCGGGCGGCATCCGCGCCCAGCCGCTCGACCTTGTTCTTCTCGTAGTCGGCGAAGTTGCCCTCGAACCAGAACCAGTTCGAGCCCTCTTCCCACGCCAGGATGTGGGTGGCGATGCGGTCGAGGAACCACCGGTCGTGCGAGGTGATCACGGCGCAGCCCGGGAAGTCGAGCAGCGCGTTCTCCAGGCTGGACAGCGTCTCGGTGTCGAGGTCGTTGGTGGGCTCGTCCAAGAGCAGCACGTTGCCGCCCTGCTTGAGGGTGAGCGCGAGGTTGAGCCGGTTGCGCTCGCCCCCGGACAGGACGCCCGCGAGCTTCTGCTGGTCGGGGCCCTTGAAACCGAACGCCGCGACGTACGCCCGCGAGGGCATTTCGACGTTGCCGACCTTGATGTGGTCGAGGCCGTCGGAGACGACCTGCCAGACGTTCTTGTTCGGGTCGATGCCGGCCCTGCCCTGGTCCACGTAGGAGATCTTGACGGTCTCGCCGACCGTGATGGACCCGGTGTCCGGAGTCTCACCCCCGGTGATCATCCGGAACAGCGTGGTCTTGCCGACGCCGTTCGGGCCGATGATGCCGACGATGCCGTTGCGCGGCAGGTCGAAGGACAGCTCGTCCATGAGCAGCCGGTCGCCGAAGCCCTTGCTCAGCTTCTCGGCCCGGATGACCGTCGTGCCCAGGCGGGGGCCCGGCGGGATCTGGATCTCCTCGAAGTCGAGCTTGCGGTACTTGTCGGCCTCGGCGGCCATCTCCTCGTAACGCTGGAGACGGGCGCGGCTCTTGGTCTGGCGGGCGCGCGCGTTGGAGCGCACCCACTGCAGCTCCTCCTCCAGGCGCTTCTTGCGCTTGATGTCCTTTTGACCCTCAACCTTCAGACGCGCGGCCTTGGCCTCCAGGTAGGTGGAGTAGTTGCCCTCGTAGGGGTAGCAGCGGCCGCGGTCCAGCTCCAGGATCCAGTTCGCGACGTTGTCCAGGAAGTAGCGGTCGTGGGTGACGGCGAGGACGGTGCCGGGGTACTTCTCCAGGTGCTGCTCCAGCCACTGGACGCTCTCGGCGTCGAGGTGGTTGGTGGGCTCGTCGAGCAGCAGCAGATCGGGCTGCTCCAGCAGCAGCTTGCACAGGGCGACCCGGCGTCGCTCGCCACCGCTGAGCTTGGTCACCTCGGCGTCGGGCGGCGGACAGCGCAGCGCGTCCATGGCCTGCTCGAGCTGGCTGTCGAGGTCCCACGCGTTGCGGTGGTCGAGCGCGTCCTGCAGGCGGCCCATCTCCTCCAGCAGCTCGTCGCTGTAGTCGGTGGCCATCTGCTCGGCGATTTCGTTGAACCGGTCGAGCATCGCCTTGGTCTCGGCGACGCCCTCCTCGACGTTTCCGAGCACGGTCTTCGACTCGTTGAGCGACGGCTCCTGCAGCAGGATGCCGACCGTGAAGCCGGGCATCAGCCGGGCCTCGCCGTTGGACGGCTGCTCCAGCCCCGCCATCATCTTGAGCAGCGTCGACTTGCCCGTGCCGTTCGGGCCCAGGACGCCGATCTTGGCCCCCGGCAGGAACGACAGCGTGACGTCGTCGAGGACCACCTTGTCACCGTGCGCCTTGCGCACGCGCTGCAACGTGTAGATGTACTCCGGCATACCGTCAAGCCTAGGGGATAGCACCGGCAGCGCCGTCCGCGCTGCGGGGAGGCGGGGCCACGGGGGCGGCGGGGAGGCAGACCCTGTCCCTGCCGAGCTCCTTGGCGCGGTAGAGGGCGAGGTCGGCGGCGGCCAGCAACTCGATGAGATCCTCACCGTGCACGTTCATGATGGCCACCCCGGCGGAGACCGTGACCGTGACCGTCGCCTGCTCGGCGGGGACCACCATCCGGCCCACCCGGGCGCGCAGCCGCTCGGCCACCCTCCGCGCCTCGTGCACGTCGGCGCCCGGCAGCAGCACGACGAACTCCTCGCCGCCGAACCGCCCGACCACGTCGTACTCGCGCAGCTGGGTGCGGAGGGTGGCCGCCACCTGGGCGAGGACCTGGTCGCCGACCAGGTGGCCATAGGTGTCGTTGACCTTCTTGAAGTGGTCGATGTCCACCAGGACCAGCGCGAGGGTGTCCCCGGTCCGCTGGGCCCTGACGATCTCCGTGTCCGCCTCCCGCTGCCAGGCGGCCGCGTTCAGCAGGCCCGTCTTCGGGTCCGTACGGGCCGCGGCCTGCAACTGCGCGTGCAGCAGGCTCCGCTGGAGCAGCACGACGGGCGGCAGCACGAGCAGCAGCAGTGCCAGGTTGAGCCCGCAGACGGCCGCGACGAGCACGCCGAGGCAGAGCTCGACCGCGTCGAGGAGGACGCGTTCGCGGTCCCACAGGACCTCGCCCCAGCGGCCTTCGGGGTCCGACGCGTGCGCCGCGACCGCGATCAGCGCGGTGTTGAGCACCGTGAACAGCACCGCGCAGGCCGCCGCGACCGCGATCGGCCCGCCCTCCCCCGACGACAGGTGCGAGGGAACCGGGATCGAGCGATGGAAGACCGCCGAGGCGGAGGCCGCCGCGAGCCCGATCGCCGCGGCGCTGAACACGCGGCGGTACAGCACCGTCGCCCGGACCCTGAGCTGCAGCAGGATCTGCATCGGTATGGGCGCGAGCAGGGCGTAGACCGGCGGAAGCAGGAACGCCACCGGCAACCACCAGGCGGACAGCAGGTCGCGGGACACACCGGCCGGCATGCCGAGACGGCGGGTCGCCTCGATGCACACCGCACCGCACGCGGTGAGCGCCGCGAACATCACCAGGTGAGGGGCGTGGAACGCGGTGGACCTCGCCAGCACGGCGATCAGGACCGCGTCGAACGCCACGATCGCGCACACGTAGGACACGAGTGCGGGCGGCTGGGCCAGCAGCGGCCAGCGACTTCGCGAGCAGATCGCGCTTCGCGGCCTGGCCGAGGTCTGACCGGTCACCGTCATCCCGCCCCCCAGTAGCCGAACCCGTAGCCGAAGCTCCATCTCACGATGAGTAACACAATAATTGCGGAGTGTGCGAAGCGCGACGGGAACCGCTACCTTGGCACGGTGGCCATCTGCTTCTGATGGGCTAAGGGAGCATCTGCGGCGGTTTGCCCGCGGACTCCCGCGGCCCCGAGCGGACGGGCACGACGGGTGCGGGGGGAAGAGAGCGAAAGCGGGCCACCGCCGGAAGGAGCAGCCATGGTGCGAGGCGTCATCTGGACCTGACCGGGCCCTGCGAAGCCGGCCCACGTGGCGCCCATGGCCCGCATGCGCCCTCCCGCACGCCGTCCCAAGTACGCTCCCGCACGCCGTCCCACGTGCGCTCCCGCACGCCGTCCCACGTGCGCTCCCGCACGCCGGCCCACGTGGCGCCCATGGCCCGCATGTGCGCTCCCGCACACCGTCCCACTGCGCCTCCCGCACGCCGGCCCACGTGCGCCCCGCGCCGTCCCATGACCGCGCGTGCACCGGACAGCGCGTACCGCGCCCCTCGGTAGCGAAAGGCAAGGAGCGCTGCCCGGCGGGAGGGCCGTCGGCGTGTCTTCCGATCGCGGAAGCACCTCGCCCGCAACCGCCTGCCGCGCAGCCGCGCCCGATGTCGCGGGCCTTTCCGGCGCGGGGCGACGGCGCTGTCAGGCGGCGAGTGCGCGTGGGAGCCAGGCGTCCTCGCCGCTCTGGTGGTCGCTCTCCACGGTCTCCGGATCAGACGGGTCATCCGGATCAGACGCGTCACCCGGGCCCGACACGTCACCCGGGCCCGACACGTCACCCGAGGCGGACGCGTCGCCCGGGCCGGACGTGGCCGCCGTCGCCTCCGGTGCGTCGCCCGCGTCGGTCTCCTTCGGCCCGGCGGTACGTCCCGTGTCGCCGGCCCGCCAGACGTCGCGGGCGCCGGCGGTCTCCCCCGCTGCGGCGGCCCGCAGGGCCCCGTCGTCCGTGCCTCGCTCGCCGACGAGGGCGTCGAAGGCCTCGTCACCACCTCCGTCGGCGGCGACTCCCCCGCCGAGGACGGCGGTGCCGGTGAGCTCCCACTCGCGCGTCGCGTCCTCCATCGCCTGACGCTCGCCGTCGCTCGGCGCGCCCGCCGAGTAGGCCCGGATCGGCTTCTCGAACGTGGCGATGCCCCACTTCAGGTCATGGCCCACGGAGCCGGCCTCGATCTCCGCCCAGAACCGCTGCTCGCCGTCGCGCTCGAACTGCTTGATGCGCAGCTTGCCGTACACCACGACCGGGTGGCCCTTGCGGACCGACTGCTGGACGTTGTCCGCCAGTCCCCGGTAACAGCGCACGGTGTAGTAGGTGGTGTCCCTGGTCTGCCAGGTGTTGGTCTGCTGGTCGAGGACGCGCCTGTTGACGGCCATCCGCATCGAGGTCACGCGAGAGCCGTCGCGGAACTGGTACTGCCGGGGGTCGTCGGTGACGTTCCCGCTCAGCGTGACGTAGATGTCGTTCATCGATGTGCCTCCCCGGCCCGGTCACTCGCCGGGCTCGGGTGACCACATTGGCCGGGGACGTCACCGCCCCACCGGCCAGAACCGCATTCTGTGGATGACGCGGCACCTGTGGACGACAGCCTGTGCACGACGGCATGCGGGACGGCGGCCCCATGCGGACGGCCGCCTCCGCGGCGTCGCGCGTCAGCGCCGGGTGGCCGCCATCGCGCCGAAAAACTCGTTGTACCGGTCCAGCTCGCGCTCCACCGGCTGGACGACCATGTCCTGCGCCAGGACGCCCACCCGGCGCCTCATGTCGCCCTCCAGCCGGTCGCGTTCCTTGCCCGCCGCGAGCACCACGAAGTTCCTGCTCGCCATGGCCGAGAACAGCCCGAGCCCGAGGACGCTGATCATCATCAGCCCCACCCAGGGCAGCACGCCCACGTCGCCGAGGACCTCGGCGGGCGGACGGCCCGCCTTGAACACGCCGTACGCGAGGATCGCGCCCGCCCAGGCGAGGCTCGCGACGAACATGACCACCAGGAGGTACTGCCAGATCTTCAGCAGCCACCACCACGCGGGCACCCGGTCGAGCGGCGGAGCCACCTCCGCCAGATCGTTCGACAGCGCCTCGGGAAGCTCGTCCACCCGCGAGCGGGCGGCCTCGCGCACCCCGTCGCGCCATACCTCGGGCATGCCGGCCGTCAGCCCGTCGGCGAGCGCCTGCACCGCGTTGTCGACCTCGGCGGGCTGGGCGGTGACCGAGCTCGCGACCAGGCCGCGGATGTCGTCCTTCACCGCACCGAGACGCAGGCTCTTGAGCGGGTCGGGCCGCAGCCGGGCCGCCCAGCGCGCGTACGGCCAGCCGACCCAGTCGGCCGAGCGGACGGCGTGCACGTTCTCGAGGGCCTCACCCAGGGCGGAGACGCCGATCGCGTCGCACAGCGCGTCGACCAGCCCGGCACGCCGCGCTCCGTCCACCGTGGGCTCCGCCCGCAGCAACTCCGGCATGTCCTTCACCAGCCGCTGCACGAGCCGGTCGAGATCGGCTTCGAGGCGCTGGTAGGCCGCCCGCCGGGCGGCCACGGACTCGGCCAGGACGGCCTTCAGGCTGTCCACGCCCTTGCCTGTGGTGGCGGACGTCGCGACCACGCGGGGGCGGGCCACTCCCTCACGCCGGAGAAGCTCTTCCAGGTCGGTCACGCACTCCGCCTGCTCCTCGGGGGTGAGCCGGTCGGACTGGTTCAGCACGAAGACCGTCACCGCGTCGTGCCCGGTCAGCTCGGTCACGTAGCGCCGGTGCACCGAGGCGTCGGCGTACTTCTGCGGGTCGAGCACCCAGACGATGAGGTCGGCCACCTGGATCAGCCGGTGGGCCTCGTGATCGGTGAGCGCGCGGATCGAGTCGTGGTCGGGCAGGTCGAGCAGGATCAGCCCGTGCAGCTGGCTCTCGCCCTTGTCGAGGGCGCTGGCGCGGGCGAACCGGTGCCGCCACTGGATCTGCAGCCAGTCGAGCAGCGGGCCCGCGCCGTCGATGCCCCACACGCAGGCGTGGGTGCGCGCGGTGGTGGGCCGGCGTACGCCGATGGGCGACAGCTCCAGCCCGGAGACGGCGTTGAACAGGGACGACTTCCCGCTGCCCGTGCCGCCCGCGAGCGCGACGACCGTGTGGTCGGACGACAGCTTGAGCCGGTCGCCCGCGCGCAGCAGGAGCTGGGCCGCCTCCGTGAGCAGCGCCGGGTCGAGCCGTCCCTGTCCCAGCTCGACGATCTTGGCCAGGGCGGCGAGCCTGGAGCCGAGCCCGTGCTGCGTTTCGGCGGTGCTGAGAGCCGTCATGGATTCCTCACCGTGGTGCCGGGGGCGTACTCGGGTGTGAGCCGCCGGATCGGCTCCGTCATCGTGCGACCTCGAGGTTGTACGTTGCCTGGTACAGCCGCGTCGCCGCGGCCTCGTCCGGGATCCCGGCGCTGTCGAGCGCGTCGACGTACCGGAGCGTCTCCTCGTCGAAGAGCAGGCCGACGCGGGCGCGCAGGTCGCTGCGGGCCTTGGCGCTGATGTTGCGCAGCGACTCCGCGCCGAGCAGGCCGCGCAGCAGTCGCTGGGGCAGCGCGCCGGCGGCGGCGCCCGCCGGGGCGTCCGTGGCGCCGTAGCCGAGCAGGCCGATCATGAAGATCAGCGAGAGCGACTCCACGTCGAACGAGATCAGCTTGGCCACCGACCGCTTGGTCACGCCCTCGGTGCGGATCAGTTCGGTGACGTGGTCCTGCCAGGCGGTGATGGTCCTGGTGATCCTGCGTCCGATCTCCTCCGACGGGCGGCCGAGCCCCGGAGTCGCGGCCAGCCGGTCGCCCGCGCCCGCCCGCTGCCGCCACCGCGCCACGACCTCCTCGGCGGCCTGCTGGACGGCCGTGTTGACCAGCGCTTCGAGGCCGCTCCGCAGGGCGGTCCGCAGCCCGCGCACGCGCTCCGGACCCTGCTGGTGGCCCTTGCCCCCGCGCCGCAACTGCAGGGTGCGCATGAGGTCGCCGGAGCCGGCGAAGTCCTGCCACCGCGCGAGCACCTCCCCGCGCAGCAGCGAGCCGTCCCTGGTCGCCTCGTCGATCCCCGCCAGGACCCCCATGTACGCCGCGTCGACGTCGGAGCGCAGGTCGGCGCGCAGGGCGACCTGGGTCTCCAGGTGCCGGGCGAGGGCGGGCAGCCGGGTGCGGAAGCTGTTCAGCACGCCGTTCAGCGTGGTCTTGACCGCCGCCTCCCGCCGCTCGTCGTCGACGGACAGCGCGGACAGCCACATGCGCAGGTCGGCGATCTCGATCTCGGGCAGCCGCCCCTCCCGTACGGCCGTCTCGTTGATGACGAAGCACTCGACCTCGCCCAGGCCGTACTCCTTCAGCATGCGCCCGAAGTGCTTGACGACGACGTCGCGGGACTTCGGCGGCACGCGGGACAGCACGATGACCAGGCGCGCCCCGCGTTCCTTGGCCCGGCGCAGCAGACCCCAGGACGGCGCGTCGGCGTACCGGGACGCCGTGGTGACGAACACCCACAGGTCGGCGGCGTCCAGCATGCGATGCGCGATCTCGTGGTGCTCCTCGACGACCGAGTCGATGTCGGGTGTGTCGAGCAACGCGAGTCCCCGGGGCAGGGACGGGCTCGACGTCAGCACCACGCTGCCGGGCGGGGCGTCCCGCCTGGGTTCGTCGAGCCTGTGCAGGTCGCCGAGGAGGTCTCCCCTGGCGTACCACTCGTGGTCGTCGGGGTGACAGGCGAGCACCGGCGTCGCCGTCGTCGGGCGGCGCACGCCCGTGGCCGAGACCTTCCGCCCGGCGAGCGAGTTGACGATGGTGGACTTGCCCGCCCCCGTCGAACCGGCCACGACGATCAGCGCGGGCGCGGTGCTCATGTGGACGCGCGGGATGACGTAGTCGTCGAGCTGCGCCAGGACCGCCGCCTGCGCCTTGCGCGCCTCCTGGGAGCCCGGCACGTCGAGACCGAAGTGCAGGCCCTTCACCGCCGTACGGAGCTGGTTGAGCGCCTCGGTCAACGCCGCGGAGACCGGCTCCGGCATCGGGAACGAGCGGACCCGGTCGTCGCCGGACCCGTCCTCCTCCTCCGCGGTCTCCGCGTCGGTGACGTCCTCGGCGTCCTGTTCGCCGTCGCCGCCCTCCGGCCCGCCGCCCTCCGGCCCGCCGGCTTCCTGCCCGCCGGCTTCCTGCCCGCCGGCTTCCTGCCCGCCGGGCTCCTGCCCGCCGGCCTCCGCGTCCGCGGAGGAGCCTTCGGGCGCGTCCCCCGCGGCGCCGTCCCCGGCGTCGTCGTCGGCCGTGTCGTTCACAACAGTGCCGTCCGGGGCCGCGCCGTCCGGGACCGCGTCGTGCGGGACCGTGCCGGGGTCGGCGGGCCGTTCGAGGCCGTCGTCCACCTCGGGGGCGCGGTCGTCCTCCTCCCCGGAGGAGTCCGGAACGGTCTCCTGCGCGATCTCCACGGCGGGCTCGGACGGTGCGGGTGCGGACGGTGCGGGTGCGGACGGTGCGGGCAGCGGCCCGCGCGAGTCCGAGGGGCGCGAAGGAAGCTCCGGATCGGGCTCGTCGTCGCGGATCGGGCGGAACGCGACGGTCCGCTCCCCCGGCGACTCCGGGTGCTCCTCGATGTCCGGCTCCTCGGTAACGGCGTCGCCGGAACCCGCACCGGTCCCGTGGTCGGGCGTGTTCCTGGCTGCCGATCTCACGGGACCCGCTCCGCTCGCACCATTTCGATCTCCTGGCCGACCTTGACGACCTCGCCGACGATCACGATCGCCGGAGGCCGCACTCCGGCCGCGGTCACCCGTTCCGCCACGGTCGACAAGGTGGCGGCAACGGATCGCTGGGTCGGAAGAGTACCGTCCTGTACCACCATCACGGGAGTTTCCGGTGAACGTCCGTCTCGAACCAGCGTTTCGGCGATCTCCTTGATCCGTTCGACCGCCATGAGAAGTATCAGGGTTCCGCTCGATCGCGCCAATCCGGGCCAGTCGACGGTGGACCTGGGGTCGCCGGGTGCCACGTGCACGGAGATGACATGGAACTCCTGGCTCACCCCGCGGTGGGTGACCGGGACCCCGGCGGCCCCCGGCACCGCGACCGCGCTGGTGATTCCGGGCACCACGGTCACCGGGATGCCCGCCCGGGCACAGGCGATCATCTCCTCGCCGCCGCGGCCGAAGACGAACGGGTCGCCGCCCTTCAGCCGCACGACGAACTTGCCCGCGCGGGCGTGCTCGACGAGCAGTTCGTTGATCTTCTCCTGGGACAGCGACCGGCCGTACGGCACCTTCGCCGCGTCGATCAGCTCGACGTCGGGCGACAGCTCGTCCAGGAGCGCGCGCGGCGCGAGGCGGTCGGCCACGACCACGTCGGCCTGGGCCAGAAGCTGGCGTCCCCGCACGGTGATCAGGCCGGGGTCGCCGGGACCGCCGCCCACCAGCGCGACGCCGACCGGCTTGGTGCGGTGCCGCCTGGCGTCCACGGTGCCGTCGCGCAGCGCGCCGACGATCGCGTCGCGGATGCCGGCCGCGCGGCGGGGGTCGCCGCCGGCGGTGACCGCGACGCCGACCTCGTCCACCCGCCCGCTGGCGGGGGTCCAGGCCGCCGAGGCGTCCTTGTCGTCGGCCCGGACGCACCAGATGCGCTTGGCCTCGGCCTCGGCGGCGACCGCGGTGTTGACGTCGCGGTGGTCGGTGCAGGCGTGCACGAGCCAGGCGCCGTCGCAGTCGCCGACCTGGTACGGCCGCCGTTCCCAGATCACCCGCCCGGTGGCGATGAGGTCGTCCAATGCCGGGGTGACGGTGGGCGAGATCAGGGTGACGGAGGCTCCGGCGTCGAGCAGTGCGGGGATCCGCCGCTGTGCGACGCGTCCGCCGCCGACCACGAGAACACGCCGCCCGTCGAGGCGGAGGCCGAGCAGGTAGGGCGCCATGACCCCAGTCTCCCTATCGCGTCAAGCGTGCATTGTTAGGAGGCAAACCTACCCGCTGGGCTCGGGCGACATTCACCGGTTGAGACTTGTGCGTCCACAGGTCGGTCGCCCCGCGGGCCCCCGGGGCTCACTCGCCCTTGTCCGTCACGCCCGCGGAGTCGAAGGTGGCGACCTCGTGCATGACCCGCGCCGCGGCGCTGACCAGAGGGTGGGCGAGCAGCCCGCCGGTTCCCTCGCCGAGGCGCAGCCGCAGGTCGACGAGCGGGTCGAGCCCCAGGTGGGCCAGCGCCGCCGCGTGGCCCGGCTCGGCCGACCGGTGCCCGGCCAGGCAGTAGCCGATGGCGTCGGGCGCGATCGCGCCGGCCACCAGGGCCGCCGCCCCGGCGATCACCCCGTCCAGGATGACGGGCACCCGGGCCGCGGCGGCGCCGAGCACGAAACCGGCGATCGCCGCGTGCTCCAGGCCGCCGACCGCCGCGAGCACGCGCAGCGCCGCGTCCGGTCCGTCCGGTACGGCTCCCGCCTCGGTGATCCCGTTGACCCGCAGGCCCCGCCGTACGATCTCGATCTTGTGCTCGTAGGTGGCGTCGTCGACGCCGGTCCCCCGCCCGGTGACCCCGGCGGCGGGCCTGCCGGTGAACGCGCAGATCAGGGCGGCCGACGCGGTGGTGTTCGCGATGCCCATGTCGCCGGTGACCAGGCAGCGCGCGCCCGCGCCCACCAGGTCCCCGGCGATCTCGATGCCGACGGCCAGGGCTGCGCCGGCCTGCTCCGGCGTCATCGCGGGCCCCTGCGACAGGTCGGCCGTGCCGTACGCGACCTTGCGGGCGAGCAGCCGGGGCGCGGGCGGCAGGTCGGCCGCGACTCCCACGTCCACCACCGTCACCGACGCGCCCACCTCGGCGGCGAAGACGTTGGCGACGGCCCCTCCCGCGGTGAAGTTGGCCACCATCTGCGCGGTGACCTCCTGCGGCCAGGGGCTCACCCCCTGGGCGTGCACGCCGTGGTCGGCGGCGAAGATCGCCAGAGCGGCCGGGGACGGGAGCGGCGGCGGGCAGGTCCCGGCGATGCCCGCGAGCCGCACCGCGACGTCCTCGAGGACCCCGAGCGAGCCGCTCGGCTTGGTGAGCCTGTCCTGGTGGGCCCTGGCCTCCGCCATGGGGCCGGGCTCGACCGGGCGGATGGCGCCGATCGTCTCGCCGAGGGACGTCATGCTCTCTCCTTCTGTCGCCACCTGGTCCGGCCGCGGCGCCCCGATGCCGGCCCCTGCTCACCGGCCCTCTGCTCACCGGCCCTCTGCTCACCGGCCCCTGCTCACCGGGTACGGCCGGGCGGCCGCCGGAACCGGACCGGCGGGCGCGTCAGACGGCGCTGGCGACTCCGGGCTGGGCGAGGGGCCCGTCCGGCGCGTCGTCGCGGGGCTCCTCCCCCGCCTCGCCACGGCCGGCCACGCCGATCATGCTATCCGCCTCGATCTCGCCCTCCGCTTCCGGTTCGGGCATCTCGGCCTCGAGCGTCTCCATGTCGAGGACGTCCACGTCGAACTGTTCCGGATCCAGCGGCTCGGGATCGGTGTCGCGGGCCATGGTCAGGCGCGCGGCGATGGCGGTGACGAGGCCGGCGTCGGCCTCGCCGGCCGGGCCCACGTCCGGCTCCGCGCGCCTCGTGGGGAACGGCCGGGTCAGCGGCAGCACCGTGGACGAGCGGCTCGCGGCCGGCGACGAGGACTGCCCGCCCCCGGCGAGCGCCTCCTCGTACCTCTCGATCACCACGTCGGCGAGGCCCTCGCAGTCGCCGATCACCTCGGCGCAGCGGATGTCGAGGCCCTCGTGGTTGGCGCCGTACGCCAGCGCCTGCGCCCAGATGCGTTCGAGGACCGCGCCGGCGAACAGGACGTACGGCAGGACGATCACGCGCTTGGCGCCGAGCCTGCGGCAGCGCTCCAGGCCGCCGGGCACGCCGGGGCGGGTGTGCGAGACGTAGGCCGTCTCGACGGTCAGCAGGTCGGCGGCGTGGGTCTCCCAGAACAGCCGCGAGACCCGGTGGACCTCGGCGTTGACGGCGGGGTCGGTGGAGCCGTGCCCGACCAGGACGACCGCCGTCTCGCCGGGCGCGATCTCGGCGGGCGGCTCGTCGGTCACGAACCGCGGCATCTCCGCGCGGGCGTCGGCGAGCCTCTCCGCGAGCAGCTTGAGCACGCGCGGGTCGGGCCCGAGCGGGCGGCCGAGGTCGTATTCGAGCGTCGGGTGCCGCTCCTGCTCCAGGGCCATGGTGCCGGGGATGTCCCCGAGCGCGCGCCGGTCGCCGGTCAGGCTGAGCGGCACCGCGATCAGATGGTGGTGCCCCCGGGCCACGAGAGAGGCGATGGAGTCGCCGAGCGGGGGGCGGGCGTTCGTGATGAAGCCGCCGCTCACTTCGGCGGGAAGCCCGTCGAGGCGGCAGCGGAGGCGGTGAACGAACCTGCCGAACTCGGCGACCCCGGTCTCATCGTGAGTGCCGTGGCCGATGAGCAGCAGCGGCGGTTTCATCTGGTCGATCTCCCCTTGCAGTTGACCTGCGTCCGTTCACAATTCCCGCTCGCCGTCCGGGCCGGTTCACCCGGGCGCGCCGGGCCGGACTCTCCCGCGTCGGGACGCGCGCTCGCCGGCCGGCGGGAGGCTCACGGCTGGCGAGGATAGCCTTACGGCCCTCAATCATGGGGGCCGCTTGACCGAGCAGCCCAGCGACTAGGGCGATTCTTTACCTATTGCCATGAAATTTCCCCGTTGAGCATGCCGAAGAGTACGGCGTCGGCCCAGCCACCCGGAACCGGCAGCGCCTGCCGCATGATGCCCTCCTCGATGAACCCGGCCTTCCTCGCGACCGCCTGGCTGGCGCGGTTTCCCGTCGCTACCAGCAGATGGACACGGTGGAATCCGAGGTCGAACAGGTGGGCCGTGGCCAGCTGGGTGGCCTCCACCGCGTAACCCCTGCGGCGGGCCCACGGAGCGATCCAGTATCCCAGCTCGGCGTCCCCGCGCTCGTGGTCCTCGCGCTGCACGCCGATGGCTCCTGCGAGCCGTTCCCCGTCCTTCGGCTGTATCGCGAAGTTGCCACCATAGCCGGGGCCGTTCGCGTGCGCGAGCCGGGTGCACCACTCCAGCGCGCGCTCCAGCGTGTAGCCCTCGGCCCACGTCATCCAGCGGGCGATCTCGGGATCGCCCTTGACCGCGTCGACGACGTCGAACGCGTCGTGCCGGGAGAACGGCCGCAGGACCAGCCGCTCGCTCTCGATCCTGCGCCGCGGCACGGCCCGCTCGTCGCCGCGCAACCGCCCGAAGACCACGAGGTCGCGCGGGCCGTCGTCCTCGAATCCGGCGCCGCGCAGCAGTCCCTCACGGGTGAAGCCGGCCTTCTCCGCGACCCTGATCGAGGCGAGGTTGCCCGCGTCGGCCCGCAGTTCGATCCGGCGCAGCGGGCCCTCCCCGAGCAGGCGGCCGACGAGCCCGCGGACCGCCTCGGTCGCGTAGCCCCGGCCGCGGTGGGCGGGATGCACGCCGTATCCCACCTCCGCGGTGCCCGCGCCCCACTGGGCCTTGAAGACGCTGATCGACCCGACCACGCCCTCCCGCGCGTGCATCGCCAGGTGGATGCCCTGCCCCGAGCGCCACAGCTCGTGCACGCCGTACGACAGCCACTGCGCGATGCCCGAGGCGTGCCCGGGCGCGCCCGGCGGCAGCGCGGTGAGGTGCGCGCCGTCCTCGATGATCGCCCGCACCTGGCCCGCGTCTCCGGGGCCGAACGGCCGCAGGATCAGCCGTTCGGTGTTGACCGTCAGCCGCTCGTCGAACAATGCGTCACTCCATCACACGAGTGGATTTTCCGCTCGCCGCAGATTATGTGGGACACGGCCTCACCGCTCCCGATGTTTGGGGCAGGCGGTCCGGGTACGAGGCACGACAGTGACCCTAATCGGGAGGTGAGGTCATGAGTATCCAGCGCGGCAGCGACAAACACGGCCGCCGGCTCGACGAGGAGCAGAAGCACGAGACGCAAGGCCTCGTGCAGGGCGCCGGACGCACCCGGGTCGAGGAGTGGCGCGAGCCCGAGCCGACGCAGCAGCCCGAGGAGGACATGTCGCCGCCTCGCCGGCACCCACCCGGCCGTGAGCCCGGGACGCCGCTCGGCATCACCCCCGCCGACGTGGAGCGCCGCAGCCATCTCGCCACCTGGCTCAGCGACGCCGGCTTCCCCGCCGACCCGGCCAAGCTGCTCGCCCACGCCGAGCACAAGAACGCTCCCGACGCCGTGATCGACGCCGTACGGCGGCTGCCCGAAATGACGTTCCACAACATCGCGGAGGTGGCGGAGGCACTCGGACTCGGGGTGGAACGCCAGCGCTGGTAGGGAGGGCCCGTGAGACTGGACTTCATCCGCGGGCTGTACGAGCGGAGCGGCCCGTACGCCTCGGTATACGTGGACACCGACCGGTCGTCCGAGGGCGCGGCCAACGTGGTCCAGCGCCGCTGGGCCCAGCTCAGGGACCGGCTCGCCGAGGAGGGCGCGCCGGCCTCGGCCCTCGAGCCCATCGGCGAGCTCATGCTCGACCCGGTGTGGGCCGCGCCGGGGCGCGCGGTCTTCGCCAGGGAGGGCGAGGTCGTGCTCACCGAGGCGCTCGCCCATCGTCCGCGCCGGCAGACCGCGCGGTGGTCGCCGCTCCCCCACGTGGTGCCGTTGCTCGCGCAGCGCGGCGAGCACGTGCCGCACATCGAGGTGCTGGCCGACCGCGCCGGCGGCGAGGTGGTCGTCGTGGCCGACGGGCGGCGGCGGGAGCTGACGGTGGAGGTAGCGGAGGGGCCGCTCCAGAAGACCGGGGCGGGCGGCTGGTCGCAGGGCAACTTCGAGCGGGAGGTCGAGGAGACCTGGCGCCGCAACGCCGTGGCCGTCGCCGAGGTCGTGGAGAAGGAGGCGCACGGCATCGGCGCGGAGGTCGTGGTGCTGGCCGGCGATCCCAAGGCCCGCTCGCTCGTGACCGACTACCTCGCCAAGGACGTCGTACGGCGGCTGACGGTGGCCGAGCACGGCAGCCGGGCCCCGGGCGCCGACCTGGACCACTTCCGGCGGGAGGTCGAAGGCGCCTGCCGGGCCTGGACCGACCGGCGCTGCGAGGAGCTGCTGAACACGTACGCGGCGGGCAACGCCGTGACGGGGCTCACGGAGACGGCACGGGCGCTGCGCGACCGGCGGGTGGGCGCGGTGCTGATGCACGACGACCCGTCCTCCACGGCCACGATGTGGATCGGGCCCGAGCCCACGCAGCTGTCCACCGATCCCACGGAGCTGACCGCCTGGGGGGTCGAGCGGCCCGTGCGGGAACGCGCCGACGCCGCCCTCGCGCGGGCGGTGGCCGCGACCGACGCCGAGCTGTGGTTCGTCCCGCGCATCGAGTCGCCGGACGGCATCGGGGCGCTGCTGCGCTTCTGATCCGGGCTTCTGATCCGGGCTTCTGATCGGGGCTTCTGATCGGGGCTTCTGGTCCGGGCGGGCCTCAGCGCACGATCAGCACTTCGAGCGTGCGGGGGCCGTGGACGCCCTCGACCCGGTTCAGCTCGATGTCGCTGGTCGCCGAGGGACCGCTGATCCAGGTCAGGGGCCGCGCGGGGTCGAGTCGGGCGACGGCGTCCGGCACCGCCGCGACGATCTGCGCGGCGCGCACCACGCACAGGTGGTAGTCGGGCACCAGCGTGAGCGCCCGCCGGCCCTGGCCCGGCCCGGTGTCGAGGACGATCGTGCCGGTCTCGGCGATCGCGACCGCGCAGGTCGTCACCACACCGTCCACCGCGTCGAGGTCGGCGGCGCTCAGCGGCGGGTCGTCCGCGACCGCTTCCACACCCTCTGCGGCGAACCACCGCGGGGGGAACCCTCCGGGCACGACGATCCTGCGGGCCCCGCGCCCGGCGAGGGACCGCGCGACGCGCCCGGCCACGCCCGCCTCGTCCACCACGTGGACCACGGCGCGGTAGTCGCGGACCCGCTCCTCGTACAGGCGGATCTCGCCCGGGGCCGCGGACGGCCCGCGGTAGGCGCGGGTGATCCCGGCGTCGGGCACGCCCGCCAGGGCGCGGCGGACCCGGGCGAGGATCAGGTCGCGGGAGCTCATCGGCGTCCTCCGTCCGTGCGGTCCCACCATTCGCGGAACGACTCGCGGGGCACCTCCGGGAGGTCCCTGGTGTCGGTCCACCCGCCGAGCGGCCCCGGCAGCCTGCGGGGCACGAGCCGGCGCAGCCGTCCCCCGGCCCGCTGCAGGCGCGCCAGCCGTCCATGCCGTTCGAACACCCATCCGGCCGCCGCCATCCCGGCGCGCTCCGGCCAGGGGTGGCGGGCCCGGGAGCGCAGGTCCACCAGTACGGACGGGATGTCGATGGCCACCGGGCAGACCTCGTAGCAGGCGCCGCACAGCGAGGAGGCGTACGGCAGCGAGCGGTCCAGCTCCGAGCCCATGCCGCGCAGCTGCGGCGTCAGGATGGCCCCGATCGGCCCCGGATAGACCGAGCCGTACGCGTGGCCGCCGGTCCGTTCGTACACGGGACAGACGTTGAGGCAGGCCGAGCAGCGGATGCAGCGCAGCGCCTGCCGTCCCACCTCGTCGGCGAGCACGCGGGTGCGGCCGTTGTCGAGCAGCACGAGGTGGAACTCCTGGCCCTCGGCGGCGCCGGTCCACGTCGAGGTGTAGGGGTTCATCCGCTCTCCGGTGGAGCTGCGCGGCAGGAGCTGGAGGAAGACCTCCAGGTCGCGCCAGCTCGGCAGCACCTTCTCGATGCCGACCACGCTGATCAGCGTGCGCGGCAGCGTGAGGCACATGCGGCCGTTGCCCTCGGACTCCAGCACGACCATGGTGCCGGTCTCGGCGATCGCGAAGTTGGCCCCCGAGATCGCCACCTTGGTCTTCAGGAAGCGCTCGCGCAGGTGGAGCCGGGCCGCCTCGGCCAGCGCGGCGGGCTCGTCGGTCAGGTCCTCCGGGGCGGGCCGGCCCCAGCCGGACATGTGCTCGGCGAAGATCTCCCGGATCTCCGCGCGGTTGCGGTGGATCGCCGGGACGACGATGTGCGAGGGCCGGTCGTCGCCCAACTGCACGATGAGCTCGGCGAGGTCGGTCTCGTAGGCCGTGATGCCCTGCTCCAGCAGCGCCTCGTTGAGCCCGATCTCCTGGGTGGCCATCGACTTGACCTTGACGACCTCGGTCTCGCCCGTGGCCTTCACCAGGCCGGCGACGATCCGGTTGGCCTCGGCCGCGCCGGCGGCCCAGTGCACGTGGCCTCCGGCCGCCGTGACGGCCTCCTCCAGCTGGACCAGGTATCTGTCGAGGTTGCGGAGCGTGTGCTCCTTGATCGCCCGGCCGGCCTCGCGCAGCTCGGCCCAGTCGGGCGCCTCCGCCACGACGCTCGCCCGCCTGGCCCTGATGGTCCTGGTCGCCTTGCGCAGGTTGAACCGCAGCTGCGAGTCCCGTACGGCTCTCGCGGCGTTGCGGGGGAAGGGGCGGTCCGCCGGCATGCCGAGGAAGGTGACGCTCATCGGACCCCCGCCGTCTCGGTCGAACAGAGGATCTCGGCCAGGTGCATCACCCGCACGCCGGACTTCTGCCGGCCGAGCATGCCGCCGATGTGCATCAGGCACGAGTTGTCGGCCGCGCACAGCACCTCGGCGCCGGTGTCGAGGACGGCGCGCACCTTGTCGGCGCACATCGCCGCCGAGACGTCGGCGTTCTTGATCGCGAAGGTGCCGCCGAAGCCGCAGCACTCCTCGGCGTCTGCCAGCGGCACCAGTTCCAGCCCTTTGACCTGGCGTAACAGCGTCAGCGGACGGTCGCCCAGGTGGATGCCGCGCAGCGAGTGGCACGTCGGGTGGTAGGTGACCCGGTGCGGGAAGTACGCCCCCACGTCGGTCACCCCGAGCACGTCGACCAGGAACTCGGTCAGCTCGTAGGTCCTGGGCACGACCCGCGCCACCGCGTCGGCGAAGGGTCCCCGCGATCCGGCCAGCTTAGGGTACTGCTCGCGGATCATGGCCGCGCACGAGCCCGAGGGGACGACGACCGCGTCGTAGCCGCGCAACGCCGCCACGCCGCGCCGCGCCAGCCGTACGGCCTCGTCCCGGTAGCCGGTGTTGGCGTGCATCTGCCCGCAGCAGGTCTGGGCGCGGGGGAAGTCGGCCTCCACGCCCAGACGGCGCAGCAGGCGCACGACCGCCCGCCCGGTGTCCGGGAAGAGCGTGTCGTTGACGCAGGTGACGAACAGGGCTACCCGCACATGCCCTCCCGGCGTGTATGGTCAGACCAAATATGGTCAGACCATACATCCTGGTTCGCCCCCGGCGACATCCGAGTGAGGAGCCGCGGTGACCACCGAAGAACGCCGGCGTACGGACGCCCGCCCGCGCGCCTTCGAGGAGGTGCTCGCCCGGATCGAGGAGCGCATCGCGGCCGACGGCCTGACCGTCGGCGACCGGCTGCCGGGCGAACGCCGGCTCGCCGAGCAGCTCGGCGTCGGCCGGTCGTCGGTCCGGGAGGCGCTGCGCGTGCTGGAGACCCTCGGCGTGGTCACGCCGCAGGTCGGCCGGGGCCCGGACGCGGGGGCGGTGCTCACCTCCCGCCCGGGAAGCGCGCTCACCGACCTGCTCCGTGTGCATCTCGGTCTCGCCACGCTCTCGATGCGCGAGGTGATCGACACGCGGCTGATGATCGAGCAGTGGGCCGCGGCCCGGGCGGCGGCTGCCACGGACACGGCCTCCACAGACACGGCCTCCACAGACACGGCCTCCACAGACACGGCCTCCACGCGCACGGCGACGACGCGGATGGCGGAGGCGATCGCGGCCATGGACGCGGCCCGCGACCCCGCCGAGTTCGTCGAGCACGACATCGCGTTCCACCTGGCCCTCGCCGAGGCGTCGGGCAACCGGCTGATCGTGGCGGTCATGCGGGCGCTGCGCGACGCCGTGCGCCGCTACGCCGTGGACGCCGTCGTACGGCTCGGCGACACCGGCGGGCTGCAGGACGACCACCGGCGCATCCACCGGGCGATCGAGGACGGCGACGCGGGCGCCGCCGCCGCCGCGGTCGCCGGGCACCTCGCCCGCGCCTATCCGGAGTCTGGCCCGGATTCATAGAACGTGTTCTAATCACGCGTGTGGCCGATGATCTGAGACTCGGGCTGAACCTCGGGTACTGGCAGCGGAACGCCGACGACGCGACCGAGGTGGTGCTCGCCGCCGAGCGCCTCGGCTACGAGTCGGTGTGGACCGCCGAGGCGTACGGCAGCGACGCGTTCACCCCCCTGGCCTGGTACGGCGCCAGGACCAGCCGCATCAAGCTCGGCACCAGCGTGGCCCAGTTGTCCGCCCGTCCCCCGGTGACCACGGCGATGACCGCGATGACGCTCGACCACCTCACCGGCGGGCGGCTGCTGCTCGGCGTCGGCGCCTCCGGCCCGCAGGTCGTGGAGGGCTGGTACGGCCGGCCGTTCGCCGCGCCGCTCGCCCGCACCCGCGAGTACGTCGAGATCATGCGGAAGGTGTGGCGGCGGGAGGAGCCGGTGACGAGCCCCGGCCCGCACTATCCGCTGCCGCTGCCCGGCGGCCTCGGCAAGCCGCTCAAGCTGATCACCCATCCGCTCCGCCCCGACATCCCGGTCTACCTGGGCGCCGAGGGCCCGAAGAACGTGGCGCTCGCCGCCGAGATCGGGCAGGGCTGGCTGCCGCTGTTCGCCTTCCCCGAGAAGATCGAGGCGATGTACGGCGACGCCCTGGCCGGCGCGAAACCGGGGTTCGACGTCGCCGCCATGGTCATGGTGGTCGTCACCGAGGACCTGCGGGCCGCGCTCGACGGCGTGAAGATGATGCTGACCCTCTACATCGGCGGCATGGGGGCGAAGACCCGCAACTTCCACGCCGACATCATCGGCAGGATGGGCTACGCCGAGGAGGCCGGCCGCATCCAGGAGCTGTACCTGGCCGGCCGCCGCGACGAGGCGTTCGCCGCCATCCCCGACGAGCTGGCCGACGGCATCGCGCTCCTCGGCCCGCTCGGCCGCATCCGGGAGCGGCTGGAGCTGTGGCGCCGCAGCCCGGTCACCACGCTGCTCGTCATGGGCCCCCGCGACGAGCCCACGCTCAGAGCCGTACGGGATCTGGTCCTCGGGTGAGCGCCGCACGGCCGGCCGCCGCGGCGGCGAAGGCCCGCACCAGCGGGTGCGGCTGCCTTTCGGCCAGCTCGGGCTGGAACAGCGTGACCAGATAGAAGGGGTGACCGGGCAGCTCCGCCACCCGCGCCTCGCCCTGGTCGTCGTGCCCGGTGAAGCGCAGGCCGCCGGCCTCCAGCGCTTCCAGGTAGGCGGGATCGGGGCCGTAGGAGCAGAAGTAGCGCTCCACGGTGCGGTCCGCGCCGACGACGCGCTCGGCGAGCGAGCCGGGGGTGAGGCGCACGGCCGCCTCGTGCCCGGCGAGGGAGCAGGACAGCTGCCTGATCAGCGGGTTCGGGGCGCCCGGGTCGTTCTCGGCATGGCTGACGACGAGCCCGCACACGTGACGGGCGTACTCCAGCAGCGCGTGCTGGAAGCCGGCACAGGTGCCGAGCAGCGGGATCGCGTGCTCGCGTGCGGTCCGGGCGGCCGTGATCGCCCCCTGCTCGCTGCGGTACGGGCTGCCGGGCAGGATCCAGACGCCGTCGAACCCGCCGAGGCCGTCGACCTCGTCGGTCCTGATCCAGTAGGCGTCGAGGTCCAGCCCTTCGCGCTCGCGCAGCGCGCCGAGGATGAGCGGGACGCGCGTGTGGGAGCGGACGGTGGGCGACCGGTCGCCCACCAGCGCGATGCGGGGTCTCATGGCCTCCATGCTGGCGACGTGCGAACTTAATGACAAATGATGATTTACGGGCCTTGCATAAGAGATGCTGATGCCCGTGGATCCTCATCTGCTGCGCACGTTCGTGACCGTGGTCGCCGAAGGGTCGTTCTCGGCGGCGGCCGACCGGCTCGGCTACACCCAGTCAGCGGTCTCCCAGCAGATCGCGGCGCTGGAGGCCGACCTCGGGGCGCCGCTGCTCGGCCGCCGTCCCGTACGGCCGACCCGGGCGGGCGAACGCCTGCTGGAGCACGCCGGCCCGCTGCTGCTGCGGCTGCGGGCCGCGCGGGCGGACGTGGCGCGGCTGTCCGCCGGGCCGCGGACGCTGACCGTCGCCGCCGGCCCGCTCACCCTGACGGCGGGCACGGTGGCGGCGCTGGCCGGGGTGACGACGGTACGCGTCGCGGGCGCGGCGGCGGCCGTGGCGCTGGTGGCCTCGGGCGAGGCCGATCTCGCGCTGGTCGACGGCCCGGCGGCGCCCTCCGACCCGCTGAACCTTCCCGAGGCGGGACCGCTCACCACCGTGGGCGTGCGGGAGGAGGAGCTGGTCGTCGTGCTGCCGGAGGGGCATCCGCTGGCGGGCCGCGCCGGTCTGCGGCTGGACGACCTGGCGGACGCCGTGTGGGTCGACGCCGCGGAGGTGATGCCACTCGACCGCCTGCGCGCGGTGGCGCGGCTCGACGGGCTGCGGCCCGGCATCCGCTACGAGGGCCACGATCCGGCGGTCGCGGCGCGCCTGGCCGCGGCCGGGCACGGCCTGACCCTGCTGCCCGCGTCCGCCGCGCCGTGCGGGGTGCGGGTGCCGCTGGTCGCGCCGCGGATCGTGCACCGGGTCGAGCTGGTGCACGCGGCCCTCCCGCCCGGCCCCGCCGCCGAGGTCGTCCGCGCGCTCACCTCGTGAGCGGCAGGCCACCGCGGCGCGCACGGCGGTGCGCGGCAAGGGGGTGCGTACGAGGCGGGTGGCCGGGTGCGGTCGCCGCCCGGCAGGCGACCGGGCGGCCCGGCGGTCAGGTGCGGCGGGCGGCCCAGACGGTGCGCTCGGTGCGTACGGCGAGGTCGTCGCGGCGCAGGATGCTGTGCGGGCTGTCGACGTCCAGGAGTTCGTCGAGGGCGGCGAGGTCCTCAGGGCTGAGTGCGGGTGCGGCGGCGCCGCGGATGCGCTGCAGGCTGCGGTGGGCGTAGCGGCCGACGGCCTCGCTGCGACTGCCTTCGATGTTGACGGTGATGATGCGCTCGTCCTCGACGGTGAACCCGGCGGCGGCCAGCATCGGCCCCCAGTCGGCGCCGCGGTGCGGGACGTGTTCGGCGTGGAAGGCGTCGGTCGCCCTGTGGGCGCGCTCCTCGAGTCCCGGCCGGCCTTCGGGGGCGTCGGCGGGCAGGAAGCGGGGGAAGCCGTCCAGCTCGACGACGGCGAACAGCCCGCCCGGCGCGAGAAGTTCGTGGACACCGCGCAGTGCGCGGTCGGGGTGGGCCATGTGGTGCATCGACGCGGAGGCCCACACCAGGTCCGGTGTGCCGAGGTCGGGCCAGTGGCTGGTGTCGAGGTCGGCCTGCACGGTGCGCACCCGGTCCGGGACGCCGCGGGCGCATGCCCTCTCACTCAGGAGCCGCAGGTGGCCGACGGAGGCGTCGACCGCGGTGACGTGCGCCTCCGGGAAGCGTTCGAGGAGCGCGAAGGTGCCCGCGCCGGTGCCGCAGCCCAGGTCCACGATCTGGCGCGGCTCGGCCTTCAGCGGCAGCCAGGCGGTGATGGATGCGATGTGCTCGGCGAGGACCTCGGCGTCCAGGTCGAGGATCTCCGCCTGGCCGCCGTCGTCGTGCTCCTGGTGGTGGCCGTGCGAGCCGCCGTGGTTGAGAGTGTGCTCGTGCGCTGGGGTCATGCCGTCACCGTAAGCACCACATGCGCCTGCCGCACGACTCCTTGCGAGATACGCAAACAGGTTGCTTGATGTGCTGCCTGCCGCGCAAGGCCATCCCGCAGGTGGCGGCGGAACTCCGTACTCGCGAGGGTGCTACTCGCGGGGGCCCCGCGCGCCGTCACGCTCGCCGGTCTCGCCCGCGTCGCGCTGGTGGCCGCGGCGCGCGTCACGGTCGAAGATGCCCATGATCTCGCACGGGCCGCCCGCGGCTCCGATCGCGTGCGGCATCATGGTGGGGAACTCGGCGGCCTGGTTGGTCTCGATGCGGAACCGGCGGTTGCCGAGCATAAGGACCGCGGCGCCGGAGAGCACGACGAGCCATTCCCGGCCGGGGTGGGCGCGCATGCGGGCGGGATTGTCCGGCGGAGGTTCGGTCATGCGCTGACGCATGACGCTCATGCCGGGGTCGCCCTTGATGGGCCAGCGCATCAGGCCGTGGGCACTGTCGATCACCGGGCTGATGACGACGTCGTCCGCGGCGCTCTCCACGAGCTGGTCGAGGGTGGTGTCCAGGGCGCGGGCGAGGATGACGAGCTGGTCCAGGGCGAGGCGGCGCTGCCCGTTCTCGATCCGGCTCAGCGATGACTGGCTGAGGTTGGCGCGGGCGGCCAGCTCTTCCAGTGACCAGCCCTGTGCGACGCGCAGCGCGCGGATCCGTTTGCGTACGAGGCTGTCCAGCGCCCCATCTTCTTGCGTCATAGGCAACATCCTATGCCTCAGCTGCAATGCGGGCCTAACGTCGAACGCAGATGGTCCGGCACGAGGGCCCAGGTACGACGAAAGGGCGCGACTGTCTGCGCAGACGTCCCGCCACGAGAGCGGCACCTGCCCGCCGAGACCGTGGACGCGGTGGCCGGCGACGGGTCCTGTCCCGGCGCTGGTTCCGCATGCCCTTTCTCGAGAGGAAATCATGAGTAGCAACCAGCCTCCCCTGACGGCGGCGGCGCCGGTAAACGGCGCGGGCACGCCGGACGCGCGTCAGCTGCGCGCGATCCTGATCACCGTGTCGATCGCGCTGATGGCCGTGATCGCGTCGGTCTCCGGCCTCAACGTCGCCCAGACCCACATGGCCGTCGAGTGGGGCGCCTCGCAGACCACCGTCCTGTGGATCATCAATGTTCACACCCTTGCCCTGGCAGCTCTGCTGCTGCCGCTCGGTGCGCTCGGTGACCGATTGGGCCGCAAGCCCATGCTGATCGCCGGACTGATCACCTTCGGGGCGGCCGGCGTCGTCGCCGGGCTCGCCCCGTCGGCCGCGGTGATGATCGGCGCCCGTGTGGCCGCGGGCATCGGCGCCGCGATGATCATGCCGATCACGCTGGCCGTCATCACCTCCACGTTCCCCGAGGAGGAACGGGGCAAGGCCGTCGGCGTATGGACCGGCGTCGCCGGAGGCGGCGGCATCCTGGGCATGTTCCTGTCCGCGTTCCTCGTGGACGTCGCGGGCTGGCGGTGGCTGTTCGCGCTGCCCGTGATACTGGTCGTCGTCGCGCTGGCGATGACCCTGAAGTCGGTGCCCGACTCCCGCGAACGCTCCACCCATTCCTTCGACACCATCGGCGCATGGCTGTCCGCCATCGCCGTGACCGGGCTCATCTTCGTCCTGCAGGAAGGCCCCGAGCGCGGCTGGACCGACCCCCTCTCCCTGATCAGCCTGGCCGTCGGTGCCGTCGCCGGCATCGCCTTCGTGGCCTGGGAGCTGCACCGCGGCAACGCATCCCTGCTGGACGTACGCCTCTTCCGTGAGCGCGGCCTGGCCGGCGGCTCCATCACGCTGCTCGTCGTCTTCGGCGTCCAGGCCGGTATCGCCGTTGTGCTCTTCCCGTTCTTCCAGGCCGTGCTGGGCTGGTCGGGCCTGCTGTCCACCGTGGCGATGATGCCCATGGCCGTCATGATGATGACGACGTCCGGCCTGGCCCCCAAGATGACCGCCCGAATCGGCGCCCGATCCACCATGGCCGTGGGCATCGCCCTGTCCACCCTCGGCCTCGCGCTGATGGCGCTGTTCGTCTCCGTCGACGGCGGTTACCTGTCCATCCTCGCCGGCATGCTCGCCATGGGCATCGGCATGGGCCTGTCGATGACGCCCTCCACCGAGGCCATCACCGGCTCCCTGCCCCGCGCCAAGCAGGGCGTCGCCTCGGCCCTCAACGACGTCACCCGCGAATTCGGCACCGCCCTGGGCGTCGCGATGCTCGGTGCGCTCCTGGCCAACGGCTACCGCAGCGCCATCGACGACAAGCTCGGCGGCATCCCCCGGGGGGCCGCCGACACCGCACGCGAAGGCATCGCCAACGCCGTCGAGGTGGCCCCGAGCACTGGCAGCCACGCCCGGGACCTGCTCCACACCGCGCAGCAGTCCTTCGCCGACGGCTGGCAGCAGGCCATGTGGGCAGGCGTCGCCGTCATGGGCGCGCTGCTCGTCTACGTCGCTCTTCGCGGGCCGAAGGGCGCAGACCTCGCCGTCGCGGACGAGGCGGAGACCACGGAGACCGTCGCCGTCCGGTGATCGCGTGACAACTGGGCGGGTCATCCGTCGATCACGTGGGTGGCCGGCGACCCCGGGACCCCATCCGGGGCCGGGGTGTTCCGACGCCCGCCGAAACGTCCCGGCGGCTCGCCGCGAAGGTGGGAAGAGGCCCTTTTCCCCAGGCGTACGAAGATCGGATTAGCGGCGGCGCGGACGGGATAAGAGTGAGGCAGGTCACACACCCGGCGCGGGGGGAGAACAGATGCGGTCCACGTCGTCAGCGGTGAACCGGGCGGCGGCCGGCGTGTACGCGGCCCTCGCCGCCCAGGTCGTCTCGGTGGCCGCGCTGGCCGTGTTCGAGGAGTCCCGGGGCAGCCGGCTGGCCTCGCAGATCGCGGCCTTCGGCGGGGATCCCGCCGCTCCGGCCGCGCGGGCCGTCAGCGGCGCGGCGACGACGTTCGCCGTGCTGGTCCTCGCGCTTCTCACCGCCACCGTGACCGCCGCGCTCGCCTACCTGTCCTGGCTGCGGCAGGTGCGCCCGGCCACGCCGCCCGTCGCGCTCGCGGCGGCGTGCCTCGTGCCGGGGGTGAACCTGGTGGTCCCGCTGTTCCTGACGGACCTCGCCTGGCGTGAGGCCCCCGCGAAACCGCACGGCCGCCCGGCGGACCGCACGCGGCGGGCGAACGGCCCGGGGACCGCGGGCGGCACCGGCGGGCCGGCGGAGCGCACCCGGTGGCTGGTGCTCCTCGCCTGCTGGTGGGTGAGCTGGCTGGCGGCGCTCGGGCTGGCGTTCGCGGGCCCGGCGCGGGAGGGGCTGACCGGCCTCGGCACGCCGCAGGCCGCCGCGGCCGCCGTCGCGGCGCTCCTGTGCGCCTCGGCCGTCCGCGAGGTCACCGCCCGGCACACGGGCGCGGGGCACGGCCGCGCGGCGCGGCCCGCGCCCCGGCCGCAGGTCCGCCTCAACCATGGTCTCGACCCTGCCGCCCCCGGCCCTGCCCTCGACCAGGCCGAACGGCCGTCCGGCAGGCCCGTCGCGGCGGCGCCGGCCGGCCGGGCGGCACGCGCCGGGCGCTCGGACGGCGGGGAGGATCACCGGCCGGGCGACGGCCCCGAGCTGCCGGAGCTGGCGTGCCAGAGCCGCCGCTGGGGCTCCCCCGGGTGGCCGAGGAACCGCCCCTCCCGTGCGGCCGGCGGAGCGCCGTTGTCGGAGTAGGGCGACACCCGGAAGCCGTTGCCGTACTCGATGGGCCGCGGCCCGGCATCCGCTACGGGGGTAGCGATACGGCCGTCGCCGCGCGCCCGGTCGCGGCCGGGCACGGCCTGCCCCTGCTGCCCGCGTCCGCCGCGCCACGCCGGGCCGACCATGCGTGCCTTCATCGACGCGCACGTCGCGTGACTGGCCGTCTTCCGCCTGCCCGCCCACGCCACGCCTCCGAGCGCAACCCGGCCGAGGGAATGTGGGCTTTCATCGTCCATTCATCACCCGGACCGGCCGCACGCTCGAACCGCCGTAGCCGGAAACCCCAGCCTTCCGACCTCGGTATCACCCTTTTTGGTCATGGCGCTTTCCGGGGGCTGGACCGGTGTGTCACGCCGCTGACGAGCCGAGATTCTCGGCACCTTACGTCAGAGAGGGTTCACCTCGTGGCCATCCGACGCATGATCGCCGTCAGTGGAAAAGCGATACCTTTCCACGGGTAGCCATTGTCCCGATATATGCCACAGTTACCCATACTCGCAAAATGCTCCTCTTTTAGGTGGAATATGTATCGCACACGCCGATTATTATTATCGTCCCGTCGTGTCCTTATTTCCGTGCTGTCCATCGTGGTAGCCACTGCGATGGTGGTGTCCCTCGCCCCCGTCACTCCGGCGCGAGCGGCGGCCCGGGACCTCACCATCACACTCAACGCCTCCGACCTCGGGGTGACCCCTTCCGTCCTTCGGGACATGGTCCCGGAGATGCAGGCGGAGATCAGAGAGCACGGCGGACTGGGCGACACGCTCAAGGAGGCGGTCACGGACAGCCCGACCCCTGTGAGTCCCACCGTCGACACCTCGGTGTGGCCGAATTTCGGCGGCACGGTGAACGTGACCCCCGACGGCGCCGGCCTGGTCCTCACCATCCCGGCCGCGGAGATAACCACCTCCAGCTTCTGGCAGCAGGTCGCCACCACGGCGATCGCCTGGGTCGTCGGATACGGGCTCAGGATGCTGTGCATCGCGTCCTTCACAGCCAGCGGGGTGCTCGCCGCGACCATCCCCCTGATCTGCACCCCCCTGCAAACCACCGTCACCGGCATCATGGCGGCGCTCGTGTCGCACGCGTTCGCGGGAGACCTGGGCTCCCCTGAGGCGACCAGGGACATCATCATCGCCGGGATACTCGGACTGGCCGGGGGCTACATCTGGGAGAGATACCTCTCTCCGTGGGCGAAGGCCAATCTCGCCGATGCCATCAAGAGGGCCGGCACCTGGATCAGGTCCCAGGTGCCCTGGGTCGACTCCTGGTTCGGAGGCGTGGTCGCCCAGAGGGTGGAGCAGCTCGGCTGGCGGTTCCAGGAGCTGGAAGACCTCATCGCCGAAGAGACGGCGGCATGGGCCGGGGTCTCCTCGAACCTTCAGCGCAATCTGCGGATCATGGCGCTGGGCGACTCGATCACCTACGGCGCGGGCAGTTCGAACGGAGGCGGTTACCGGCCGGCTCTCAGCACCATGTTGAGAGAAGACGGGGCCACCGTCACGTTCGTCGGCTCACAGCACTCGGGCCCGGCGCCCGACGCCCACGAGGGGCACTCCGGCTGGACGATCTCCCAGGTCGCCGGGATCACGGACTCGGCGATGGCCACGTATCGGCCCAACGTGGTGCTGCTGCACATCGGCACCAACGACATGAACAACAACGACGACCCGGACGGCGCGCCGGCCAGGCTCGGCGGGCTCATCGACCAGATCTTCCGGGCCGACCCCAATGTGACCCTCCTGGTCTCGACCGTCGTCCCGTCCAACTGGGGGCCGACCCAGGAGCGGATCCTGCGGTTCAACAAGGCGGTCCGGTCGGAGATAGGGGCGCGGTGGGTCGCCGGCAAGCACGTCTACATGGTCAATATGAACCCGGTGACGCTCACCGATCTGGCCGACCTCCTGCACCCCAACGACTCCGGCTACCTGAAGATGGCGGCATTGTTCTACCGCGGCCTGGTGGACGTGGGACGGGCCGGATGGATAGCGGCATCCGACGGCGGGACCCCGGCCGGCGGCCCCGTCAGGGGCTGGTTTCCCCAGAACACGATCGCGTCCGGGACCTTCGGCGGAGCCACCGGCAGAGTCGTCTACGCCGACATCGACGGTGACCATAAGGCCGACTACCTCCAGGTCAACTCCAACGGCTCCGTCCAGGCCTGGCTGAACGGCGGCCCCAACCCCAAGGAGCCCACTGGCAGCGACTGGTACTGGTGGCCGCAGGGCACCATCGCCGGCGGCGTCGGCGCACCCGGCGGCAACATCCGCTTCG